>JAICEV010000249.1 GCA_025923975.1 Propionibacteriaceae bacterium | reverse complement strand
GTCAGCAACGACATCGCATCTGACCGCCTGACCCCCGGCGGATCCACCTGTCGCCAGCGTAAATTGGCGGCATGCGGGTGCCTACGATCTCGCTAGTGACACTGCTCAAGCGCATCGTGCAAGCCGTGGTCGCAGTGCAGGGAGCCACCTTACTCGCCCTGGTCGTGGTCGACCATCGCCGGAAGAAGCTCCGCAAGCCTGCCACGTTCCCGCGACTGCCACCTCGCTCGGTCACCGTGGGCAGTTCAGAGGTCACCGTCTACACGTATGGTGAGGACCTCTATCGCGACATGTTGGACGCCATCAGTCAAGCCAAGTCTCGGATCTTCTTCGAGACCTTCATCTGGAAGGGCGACGCCGTTGGTCAGGCGTTCAAGGACGCACTGATCGATGCCGCCAATCGCGGCGTCAAGGTCTACGTGGTCTTCGACGAATTCGCCAATCTCGTCGTGCCGCGGTCCTTCTTCGTCCTGCCGAAGAACATCGCGGTACGCCGGCATCCGCTGATCGCGTCCGGTTTTCGCTTTCCACGTAACACCGGCCGTGACCACCGCAAGGTGCTGGTGGTCGACGACATCGTCGGCTTCCTCGGCGGCTACAACATCGGCAGCTTGTACGCCACGGATTGGCGTGATACCCATGCCCGGCTGACCGGCGACATTGTCTGGGATGTGCAGAACGCATTCATCGACTACTGGAACCTATGGTCTGGAAGGCGCCGCGCCGCACTTCCTGACTTCGGCAGCGCAAGCTGGCAGCCGGAGATTCGGATTCATCGAAACATGCCGCGCAATGTCGTCTATCCGATTCGCGGCATGTATCTGAATGCCATCGACCGCGCATCACACCACATCTACATGACGCACGCCTACTTCATTCCCGACACAGACATCCTGTCCGCTCTGATCCGAGCTGCGCGTCGCGGTGTCGACGTGCGGATCATCATTCCCGCCGAGTCCAACCACATTGTGGCCGACTGGCTTGCCCGCGGCTTCTACAATCAGCTGCTTCGTAATGGCGTTCGGCTGCTGCTGTATCAGGGTGCGATGGTGCACGCCAAGACCGCGACCATCGACGGCCAGTGGTCCACAATCGGCACAGCCAACATCGACCGGATCAGCCTGCAAGGCAACTACGAGATCAATATGGAGGTCTTCAATCCGGGGGTTGCGCGGCAGATGGAAGAGATCTTTGCGATCGACTCATCCAATATCGTCGAGCTGACCCTGGAGGACTGGAAGCGCCGGCACGCCATGGTCAAGTTCTCCGAGACGGTCCTCACGCCGCTGCGCCCGCTGCTCTAGCGCCATCTCCCGGCCGGTCTACTAACCCGCGCGGCGGCGGAGCAATGCACCGCTGCCGTACAGTGTGGCGGATGACGGAGACGGCACCTCTCAGGGTGGCCATCGCCTGCCAGGGTGGCGGCAGCCACACCGCCTTCACCGCCGGGGTGCTCAAGCGGCTCCTCGGGTCCCAGGAGCTGGCCGGGATGGAGATCGTCGGCCTGAGCGGCACTTCCGGCGGGGCGGTGTGCGCCCTGCTCGCCTGGTCGGCACTACTCGACGACGACCCGTCCGCAGCCGGCGTCCGGCTGGAGGCGTTCTGGGCTGACAACTCGGCCAGCACGCCACTGGAGCAGCTGGTGAACGCCTGGGTGCTGTGGGCGGCGAGGCTGGAGAACCTGGTCGCGCTGCCAGCTGTCAGCCCGTATGACACTCCTACCTCGGTACAGGCCCTCAGCACATTTCGAGCGATGCTGGAACGGCGGGTCGACTTCGACCAGCTGGCCGTCAAAACCGGCCAGGCCGGTGTCTCGGGCCCGATGCTGCTGCTCGGGGCAGTCGACGTCCTCTCCGGGGACTTCCGGGCGTTCAACAGCCACCGCGAGCCGATCACCGCCGAGATGGTCCTGGCCTCGGCCGCCATCTCCAACCTGTTCCGCGCCGTCCGGGTCGATGGCGGCACCTACTGGGACGGCCTGTTCTCTCAGAACCCGCCTGTCCGGGAGCTGGTCGACACCCGACCGGACGAGCTGTGGGTGATTCAGATCAACCCGGGCGGCCGGGACCGCGAGCCGCGGACCATCGTCGAGATCGCCGACCGGCGCAACGAGCTCGCCGGCAACCTGTCGCTGCACCAGGAGCTCAGGTTCATCGAGAAGGTCGACCAGCTGCTGGAGGAAGGCCGGCTGGCCAACGATGGGAAGTACAAGCAGATCGTGGTCCGGCTGATCGAGTTGACGCGGCCCTCGCTCTCGCGGTCGCTCGGGACCGCCTCCAAGCTCAACCGCGATCCAGCCTTCATCGCCGAGCTGCTGGCTCACGGCGAGGCCAAGGCCGAGGAGTTCCTGGCCGCGCTGGCCTTCGAGCGGGCCTGGAGGGATCGCGACCCGGATGCCGTACTCGGCTGCTTCGCCGATGACGCCGAGCTCTGGTCGGCACCGCCGTTCCCTGACCGAGGCGGTTTGCGCGGCCGCCAGCGGATCGGACGCTTTGTTCGCGAGCATCTCACCACTGACCTGCACGTCGACCCGACCCGCAAGCAGGTGGCGGGGGACGGGGTCAGCTGGACGGTGCAGGCCTGGCGCGACGATCGGAGCCGGCGGGTCCTTGGGGAAGCCGAGGCCGAGTTCCGGGACGGGAAGGTCGTAGCCCTACGGCTTGGCGGCTGACCATGCAGTGCGAAGCTGCACCGAGCCTCGGGCGATCAGCTCCAAGCCGAAGGATTCGCGACCAGCGCCGCAACTGGCTCTGGCATTTCACCAGAAACCACGTGGGCTAAGGTGACGCCCTCCAGAATCGCTCGCTCCGAGGCCCGGAGCGCAATCCATACCTCCTGCAGGGCAGCGGCCGAGCCAACGTAAGCCAGGTTCTCAGGTCGGCTGCCTCGTACGTTGGCCAGTTCACCATCGAGTGCCCGGATCACGTCGGCGATGCTGATTGTGTCCGCGGGCCTCGCCAGCCGATACCCGCCCTCCGGGCCGCGCTGGCTTCGGAGCAGGCCGGTCCGACGCAGTTCACCCAGGATGCTTTCCAGATATTTGTTGGGAATGCGCTGCGCTTCGGAGAGCTGCTCCACCGTCCGCGGCGCGTTGACTGCGGCCAGCTCCGACATCGCCCGAAGCGCGTAGTCCACTCGAGCCGAAAGCCTCATCCGAGCAGACCCCTTACCAGACCACAATGTTCGGTCACGACCTCACCTCACGACCGACCTTACTGCCACAGCACAGCCACTGCGGCGTTGGCGATCGTGAGAACGCCTAGCAGCCCCCAGAGCCCGCGCGGAATCGTGGCGAACTTACGGTTCTTGACCACGAGGAGCACCAGCAGCGCGGTAATCGTGAGCTTGATAGCGATCTTGATGTAATTGACCGGATCCGGCCCCAGCTCCTGCAAGGTGACGAGCGCGAGGCCAGTGATCAGGAGCGTCAGTGACCCGTGCAGCATCGCCGCGTTGACCTCAGGCTCCTTCGACCGCAGCTGCACAAGGATGCCGCCGAAAAGCGCAGCGAAGCCGATCAGGTGCAGAAGCACCAAAATCTGATAGCTGAGCTGCATGGCCCGAGATTAATGGCCGAGGCTCGTCAAATCGTCGAATTATTGCCTGGAGGCGTGGCGTTTTGCCGGACTAAACCAGCCGCCGGTCGGTGGCCCAGCGAGTCAATTGGTGCCGATTGGAAAGCTGCAACTTACGCAGCACGCTGCTCACGTGCGTCTCAACCGTCTTGATCGAAATGAACAGCTCTTTCGCGACCTCCTTGTACGCGTAGCCGCGTGCGATCAGCCGCAGCACTTCCCGTTCCCGCTGCGAAAGTCGATCAAGATCTTCGTCAACCGTGGCAAGATCAATTGACCCGGAGAAGGCATCCAGCACGAACCCGGCCAGGCGTGGTGAAAAGACTGCATCGCCCTCGGCGACTCGGCGGATCGCATCGATCAGCTCGCTGCCGCTGATCGACTTCGTGACGTAGCCTCGGGCGCCCGCGCGGATCACTCCAATGACATCCTCCGCAGCGTCGGAGACCGAGAGTGCGAGAAACTTCTGTTCGGGATTCTTCTCGTGCACCTTGCGGATGACCTCGACACCGCCACCGCCTGGCAGGTGTACGTCCAGCAGCACCACATCCGGCCGGGTCTGCAGGATGACGGCGATGGCCCGATCCGCGTCAGCAGCTTCGCCGACAAGGGCCACGGAGCGACCGATTTCAGCCTTCACACCAGTACGGAACATGGCGTGATCGTCAACGATTACGACGCTGTACGGCCTCCGCTCGGCAGCGGTACCTCCCGCGCTTTGCTGGTCCGGTGTCTGAGTCATCTCTTGATCTCCAGTCGTACCTCGGTGCCGTCGCCCGGTGCGGAACGAATTGTTGCGGTGCCACCATGCCGGGCCATGCGATCAATGATGCTGCCTTTGACGCCCATACGGTCCTCAGCCACGGCGTCCACATCGAATCCCTGACCGCGGTCTCGGATGAAGACCTCGACAGAGTCCTCATCAACCTCGGCGTAGACATCGATCTTGTCGGCCCCGGAGTGCTTCGCGGCGTTGACCATCGCTTCGCGGGTGGCGCGCACCAAGGCCTGGATCTCCTCCGAGGTGTCGCAGTCGCCGACCATCACCAGCTCAACCGGTACGCCTCGCTCGTCCTCAACCTCTGCTGCAGCGGCCGTCAACGCGGCCTTCAGCGTCGCTTCGTGCAATTCATCGCCGTACAGCCAGTTGCGCAGCTCCCGCTCCTGGCGACGAGCCAGCTGCTGTACTGCCTTCGGGTCGTCAGCTTGGCGCTGGATCATGGCGAGGGTCTGCAGCACAGAGTCATGCAGGTGCGCGGCCATGTCAGCACGCGCGTCCGCCCGGACCTTTTCAGCCCTTGCCTGGTTGAGAGCCGAACGTGAACGGTGCAGCCACGGTGCGAGAACGATCGCCAGGCCGGCCAGCGCGAGCATCGTCATCGCCATGACCTCAGGCAAATGGGAGATTTGGCCCTGCTGCGCGATGACGATCCCGAACGCTGCTCCGACCAGCCCCAACCCGACGATCACGCGTACCAGCGCCGGCCAGCCACCGCGAGCCACAAATGGAGCCAGCCAGGCCTTACCGCCTGCTTCAGCACGCCAGCGCTTTTGCTGTTCGGAGTCCGCTTGACGCCAGACCAGCGCGGCACCAGCGCAGGCGAATGCCACCGGCCAGAACAGTTGTGAGCTGATGCCCAGACCGGTGTTCTGCATGATCCACAGCAAACCAACGCCCAGAGCGACCAGCGCCAGCAGCATGCCCCAGTCAATGCGACGCTTGGGTTTGGTCTGGTCGCGAAAGCCTGCCCGGCTCGCCGACTCCAGACCAGGAGCCTTCACCGTCAACTCCGGCGGCATCAGGAGCCACAAGGCTCCGTACGCGATCACGCCGATGAACTGGAAGGTCGCCAGTGCAACGAACGCGATCCTGATCACCATCAACGGCCATCCGAGATGCCGTGCCAATCCGGTGCAAACCCCGCCGAGCCAGGCGCCCTCGGCCACGCGCGTCGCCCGCGGTTTGTCCTCCGGCCCTCCGGGACTGGTGTCCGGAACCCCTTCCTTTGCCGTTGGAATTGCGGCCTTCGGCTGTCCTGATTCCGTGCTTGGGGCGGGGGATTCCATGCCGTCACGCACCGCGCTCACGTGCTGCGTTGCCACAGCCTCGGAGTCGTGCATGTCAGGCTCGAGGTGGCTCGAGTCCGTCGCGGTCATGATCTCCTACC
>JAICEV010000248.1 GCA_025923975.1 Propionibacteriaceae bacterium | reverse complement strand
AGCACGGTAGGGAAAGAAGGGATCATGCGTGACCAGCGGTCGACCGCAACTCACCGCCCCGCTGGCCGATTGCTCCGTTGGGTGCTGGTGGTGACTGTCGGAGAAGCGATCGGTTTCCTGGTGCCGGCGGTCGTGGGGGCTGCGGTGACGGCTGCGGCGTGGGCGCCGTTGCCAACCCTGATCGCCATGGTGTTGGCGGGATCGGTGGAAGGCGCAGTGCTGGGCACTGCGCAATCTGACTGCTTGCACCGCTGGGGAGTGTTGCCGCTCCGACGCCGGTGGATCGCCGCTACTAGCCTCGGTGCGGCCGTCGCATGGTCGCTTGGAATGCTGCCGGTCATGGTGGGCGGTTTGAACTGGACGATCGGAACGGTCGTACTCGTTGGAATCGGTGGTTTGATCTTGCTCAGCTCTCTGCCGCTGGCCCAGTACTTCGTGCTTCATGATCACGTCAAGCGCGCGCTGCTGTGGATTCCAATCAATGTGGTCGCCTGGCTGCTGGGGATTTCGTTGACCCTGGTGCCATCCCCATGGGTCGATCAATCAACACCCCCTGGAATCCTGATCTTGATCTATGGCATCGCGGGACTCTGCATGGCGGCGACGGTGGCGTTGATCACGGGCGTCGGACTGACCCGGCTGCTACTCCCGCCGCCCGAGATCAATGGCCAAGCACGAGTCGGCTCTCATGGATCAGCCGCGTCCGTCAGCTTGAGGAGTCAAGACATGTCTGCAGCCAATATCGCGGCCGGCGGAGAACGGCCAGCCCACAGCACCCTCCCTCTCCGTCGGACCATCGTCGTGGTGCAGACCCTGGTGAGTCTGGGTGGGTTAGCAGGAAGTATTCAGCTTCTCGCTGGAGCAGCCACTCCGCCGCTGTCCGCGCTCAGTCCGTTAGGGCTCTCGAGCTGGAGGCTTCCGGCAGCATGGCTGTTTCTAAGTGTCGCTGTCCCGTCTGGTTTGGCCGCCTGGCTGGCCTGGCGGCGCTCTGTCTGGACAGCACCGGCGGTTCTGCTGGCGAGCACTTTGTTGGCGATCGAGTTGCTGGTCCAGCTTCCATTTCTAGGTTTCAGTACGTTGCAACTGATCTTCGGCGCTGTGGCCATCGGCATGGCGATTGTGGGATTGCTGGCCCGGAGAGCGGGCTGGTGGCCGCCCGGGCGCCGGGCAATACCGTCGCCGAACGCCCCAGCGCAACCCTTGGGTTCCGGCACGCATCAGCGGCCATGAAGATGCACCGTGCGTTGGACCAAGATCGGCGCAGAATGAAGACGGCTCTCGAAGACCGAGCTTCGACGGCTTCAGAAAGCGACACCCCGAGGCTTCCACCCATCGTGCGGGTGCCAGTGCCGGACTTGTGCGCCCTTTGGGCGGAGACGACGACGGCCCCGATGAATATCGCGCTTATCGGTGTCGTCGAAGAGGAACCGCTGCTGGCGTCGGACGGCGCAGTCGCGTTGGACCGCATCCGCTCATTCATTGAAGTCAGGCTGCCTCGAGCGCCTATGCTCCTGCGTACCTTGAGACCCACCCGCCTCGGCCAAGGTACGCCGGCATGGATAGATGCCCCTAACTTTGACATCACGAAGCATGTCGTCCTGGCTCCGGCCGACCAGCCGCTCAACGACGAGAACGACTTCCTCAGCTGGTGCGCCTCTCGCTCGGTGATCCCACTCGAGCGCGCTCGGCCGCTCTGGCGGCTGGACATCATCCCCGGGCTTTCAGACCGACGGATCGGTGTCTTGTTGGTGCTCCATCATGTTGTCGCTGACGGGCTCCGAGGCGTAGCGCTGGTCACCTCCTTGCTCGACTCCACACCGCTCGCACAGGTAGATGATGTGCGATGGCTGCCGCAGCCTGCTCCCACACGCCAGGACCTGGTTCGGGACAACCTGCAGAGAAGATGGGACGGCGTACGCCGTTTCCGTCCGGCGCGACTGCTTCGATCCGCGCGTACCGTGCGGGCACTGTCTCATGCACCAGGCGACCGTGCACCCTCCACATCACTCACCGGTCCCATCGGAGACCAGCGGCGCCTGATAGTCCTTAGGTATGACCTGGAGGACCTTCGAACGGCTGCGCACAACCACGGCTGCACGATCAACGATCTGCTGATCGCCGCCGTAACTACAGGCCTCCGCGACCTGCTCAGCCGACGCGGCGAAAACTACGACCGCCTACAGCTGCTCGCCTCAGTTCCCGTTGGCGCGCGCCAGGGAAGCGAAGGCGGAATGTTCATCGCACCGCTGCCAGTCGGTGTCCCAGACGACGCCGAACGACTCCGCGTCATCACACACGCCACGGCAACCGGTAAACGCCGACCAGACCAAGGTGTCGCCGGGATCGTTGCGCTACCGGCCTCCCTGGCTTGGCTGGGCGTGGCATGGGCTAGGCGGTCCGCGGCCAGTCGCATCAACCTGTACGTCACAAACGTCCCGGGGCCCCCGTCGGCGCTGTACTTGGCCGGTGCGCGGCTACTCCAAGCAGTGCCGCTCGCTCCGCTTGTGGCCGGTGTGCGGCTGAGCGTCACAGCCCTCTCCTATGACGGCCATTTGGCGCTGTCCCTGCTCGTCGACGACAACCTGCCCGACCTGCCGATTCTCGCAGCCGGCGTGCGGGCGGCATTCGAGGGTTATGTCAGCGGTCGCCCCAAGACGGACTGCTAGGAATGCCGCCGCCTTTCGATTGGCCGCCTCGAATAGTAGGTCATTGCCCTGCTCGACATGGAGCAGCACCGCAGGCCTTCGCTGGAGGGCAGACCGAGCGCTCGTCGTGCAACCGCCGCTGACAACGATGCGCCGCCGAGCCCACCCGCCTTTAACCTTGGGAGGTGCACAGACCATGATCAACCCACCGGCTGCGGGAAGGCCGGGCTTCGATGAGAGTCCGGAGCGCCAGTTCCAGGCGATCGGGCGACAGAGTGCCTTGATCTCATCGTGTCTCATCAGCTGGGTCGGATCGCGTGGCAGGCGGCTTGGCGACGTTCAACGGCGGCGTAAATTCCACGGCCCGACGCCGTCGATGCGCTGGGGCGTGATCCTGGTGATGTACCCAGGCGGGGTATCCGGATCGCCGGGACCCTCTCCGGGACGGACGGTCGCAGCCTCGACCCAGCAGGCGCCCGAGCGCTGGCCTGGAGGTCGCTGCTGTGGCGCCCTGCCGGTGATCGAGTTGCACCAGTCAGCAGTCATACGGCTCAGCCAGACCTGGGCCGCCGATCCGGATCTAGCGACGCGCCGCCAGCGTGAATGCACCCTTGATCGCGGCGAGCATAACGGGGCCGGCCGTAGCAGGGTCGATGGGTTGAGACCGGTTCTCGGCGAACACGATGACGACATAACTCTGCCCCGTCTGGGTGGTGGCCAAGTAGCCGAGGGCCAAGATGCCTGGCCCGACTCCGCCCTTGCGCCAGGTGGTCTCCCACTGAGCAGGGTCCAGCTCGAGAATGTCGTCGTTGAGCGCAAGCACCTCGCCGACCGGGGACAGGCCCGGCCGGCCGGCCAGGGCAGCCAGTGAAGCGTAGGCACGGCAGATGTCGCTCGCCGATGCCAACCATCCCAGGCCGCCCACGTTGCCTCGCGTGCTCAACGCCTCCATGTCTGCCCCGTCGGGCAGAGGGAGCCGATCGACCGTGTTGGCCAACAGCGCCCGCCGACCAGCTTCGTTCGCGGTGAGATAACGGTTCGCGAGCGACGGCCATTGCTCGAGCATGAGGACGAACATCTCACGAGTGGTCAGGAACGGCAGGTTCAAGGAGGGATTGGCCATGCCCGCGGCGGTGAGTGCCGCCTCGACCTCCGACCGGCCCACGAGGTTGATCAGCATGTCGGTGGCCGTGTTGTCGCTAATAGCAATCATCTTGGTCGCCGCGTCCAACACCGAGACCTGAGTGCCGTCCGGCTCATATTGGAGCACACCTGAGGGGAGGCTCTTGAGCCGCTCGGTGACGGTCAGCGGCTGGTCCCAGCCGACCTTGCCCGAGGCTACAGCAGCAGCCAGCGCGTGGAGCACGTAGAGCTTCAAGACCGAGCCGAACGGCGCCGCTGTGTCGGGGTCGATGCTGTGCACAGGCTGACATGAGCCGTTGCTGACATTGGCGACGAGCAGGTGGACATCTGGGGCAACCGAGCGGAGGGCGTCATCGACACCGGGCCATGTGTCGGGCACTGGCCCGGCGATAGCCGGGCTGATGGCCAGGTCGCCGATCAGTGCACGGCTGCCGACGGTCAGTCCAACCCGAGCCCGCGGGCCGGCCCCGCCGCCAGAGACGATAGCGACAACCATGCTGGGCTCATCGACCTTGATCGAGACGAGCTTGGCGCTGGTCCCTGCTTGCAGCCACTCGCTGAGCCCCTGCAGCCACTGGTTGAGCACCTCCGGGCTCACCATGGCCAAGTAGCCCGCATCGAAGTGGGCGCGTACCTCCGCATCGGATATGGGCAGGTGAGCCATCGCCGCAACGAGCCACCCGAGTTGGGTCCCGGCGGGCGTATCGGGCGGAATGACGGCCTTCACGAGTCCTGTCGAGGGTCCGGCAGTGGACGGTCCCGCGGGTGTCGGCGCCGCCCCCGGCGAACCACACGCCGCGGCCAAAAGCATTAGCGCAATAACCACCACCGCCGCGATGGCCCACGCTCCCCGCCGGGCGCTCCAGCGGCTGCAGAGCGCATCCATATACGTCCTCCTACACCACCCACCTAACCTCTCCGCTCGCCACCGGAGCAGAGTCGTTGGTCCCGGCTGAGTCGGCTAACTGCCTCACCTACCGCCGCCCGCCGGCATCACTCCTTGAGCCTGGCCCCCGGGTCCCCATGTGCGCTGGCCTGGCAACGTGATGGCCTTGCGGCCACGCCTGATCCATGGCCTCAGGGATGTACAAGCATCGCCGTCACCGTTGCCGCCGTTCGTCCACATCCATGGCCAACATCCATGCTTAGTACTCCGGCTTGGCACATGTTGCAGGAACACGGAAGACAAATCACGACTTAGAAGCGGCATTGTGCAAGGAGCTTGCATTCGGAACCGGCGATCAACTGGGATCAGTCCGGTACGAGAGGACCACGGACGGCCGCAGAGAGCGATCGACCGTATTTCAGGCAGTCACCGAGGTCTGAACTGCAACCTTGGGACGGCAGTCCCATCAACTGCGCGGGCCGGCGGTCACCAAGCGTCACTCAGCGAACGACGACAACGTTGCATTGGGCGTGCGCCACCACCTGCTGACTCACCGACCCCAGCAGCAAGCCGGCAAAGCCGCCGTGGCCACGGCACCCCACGACGAGCAGGTCGGCCTCGCGGGAGAGGTCGATTAAAACCTTCGCCGCGTTGCCCTCAGCGACCCTGGCCCCTCCGGCGCTACCGAACCAGCCGTGTCCGGGACCTTGTCCACGTCGCCACCGACGCTGACGTCGTCCCGTTTGCGCGCCACAGGCCGGGACCCCGCACAGTGTGACGGATCAGGCCACGGGGTCGAGCACTCTCGCCGACGACCTCTGTGACGTAAGTACGACACCGCGTCACCATGGGTTCGCTGGCATTCCACGACGCCGGTTCCGAGCTGGCAGCTAGCGTCAGATGGCGCGAGCAGTGAGGACCTCGAGGGCCAGACGAACACGCGAAGCAGCCCATCACCGGAATTCAATGCGAGCCGCTCTGCTCGGAACGCCGTCGACGGGAGTCTTGGGACATCCTTCCAATTCGGCCGGTTATGAACCGTCTCTGGTCTCGTCAGGGTCTGATCAGGTGGCCTATGCGAGCCGGATGGTGT
>JAICEV010000247.1 GCA_025923975.1 Propionibacteriaceae bacterium | reverse complement strand
CACCGTGGTCGTCACGGACGGTGCGGATGGCGTGTGGTTTCGCGATGTAGCGAGCGCCGACTCTCACCATCAGCCGAGCTTTAAGGTCTCCGTCATCGACACCACCGGTTGCGGAGATGTCTTTCACGGCGCCTATGCGGTCGCGCTGGCTCGCGGGTTGGACGCCTCCGCGCGCGTGCGGTTCGCGGCAGCGGCAGGAGCTATCTGCGCAACCGGCCGCGGCGGCCGCGGGAGGCTACCGACCGAGGGCGACGTAGTCGAACTACTCACTACTGGGCGGTTCTGATCCCATCTACGAACGCGCACTCGACACCGATTTGCAGCGAGATCAGGACGAAGGCTGAAAGATCCGGTGCTCATGCTCGGTAAGAGGGAAGCCACTAATGCCGCGCCAGGCGAGGCTGCTGACAAGCTGCTTGGCTTCATCGAGCGTGATCGTCGAGGTACCGCCCGCGATCCAATAGCGCGCGCTCACCTGCGCGATGCCAACGAGTGAGACCGCAAGCAGCTTGGCTTGCTGGGCAGGCAGCGACGTATCTTCGGCAATGACGTCGGCGATGGCGTCGGAGATCTCGTCATTGACTCGAGACAGTCGCTGTTGCACCGCCCCATCACCGGTCAGATCGGATTCGAAGACGAATCTGAATTCACCGCTTTCCGAGGAAACGAACTCATAGAACGCTCCGACGGTGGCAACGACCCGATCCGCGTTGTCCTCAGTCGAGGCCAGGGCCTCCTCGACGATCTCGACGAGTCGATCGCAGCTCTGGTCGAGGAGCGCAAGGTAGAGGTCCAGCTTTGAGGGAAAGTGTTGATACAGCACGGGCTTGGAAACCCCCGCCGCGTCTGCAATGTCATCCATGGCTGCCGCGTGGTAGCCCTTGGAAGTGAAGACCTCGTTGGCAGCGTCGAGAAGCTGGACGCGCCGCTGGTCCCGTGGCAGACGGGTGCCCCGGCTACCGATCGGCTCCTTCTCCAGCTTGGCGGTCACAAGTTCACCCTAACCTTGCGGTTCGTCGGGCAACGGCGGCGCATCAGAGGTGAGCAGGTCGCGCGCCAGGTCTCCCTGCTTTGCGACTCTGGCGAGGACCTCATGCGGGGCAAACCGGAGATCATCGGGCCCGCGTACGCTACCTAGCTCCTCCCACGTCACCGGAGTAGCGACTGCAGGGTACTCCCGGCCCCGCATTGAGTAAGGCGCGATGGTGTTGCGTGCCGCCAGATTCTGGTTGTAGTCCACGTAGATTCTGCCGGCCCGCTGCTGGACCGACATGGTGGAGACAAAGAAGTCTGGTTGCGCCTTGTGCAGCGAGGCATTGAGTTGCTTGACATAGTTCCAAGCAGTCTTGCTGCGGGTCGGAGCAATGGCGGCGTAGACCTGTATGCCCTTGCTACCCGAGGTTTGCGCGATCGGGATCATCCCGTCCGCGGCGAGCCTGGAGGCCACGATGAGCGCCGCTCGCGCGCTCTCCACGATGGTCATGCCAGCTCCGGGATCAAGGTCGACCACAACGCGGTCGGCCAGCGGCTCTCCACGACGAGGTTTGAGCTCTGGAAGGTTGATGATGTTGTCTTCAGGCGTGGCGCTGCGGATTGTCCACTGTGGGACGTGCATCTCGAGCGCGGCCAGATTGGCCAGCCACACGATCGTCGCCTCATCATCGGCAACGACGTAGTCAATGATCCCGTCGCTGGTGTTGACGTTCACTCGGCGTACCCAATCGGGCGTGCCCATCGGGGCGTTCTTTTCATAGAAGGAGGACCTGTCTGCGGCCACCCCGTCTGGAAACCGCAGTCTCGTCATCGCGCGGTCGCGGATGTGAGGGAGCATCACAGGAGCGATTCGGACGTAGTAGTCGATCACCTCCGCCTTGGTGAATCCGACGCTGGGGTATAACACCTTGTCAAGATTGGACAGCGTCAGAGTACGGTCACCTACTCGAGTCACGATGTCGTCTGCGCCGGCCATGGCCCTATCCCATCATCCGGAATAGGTGTCCACGGACGCGCGTTACGCTCAAGATCGATAAAGCCTGTTGCCGCGGTACCGTGCCGCGTCCTTGAGCTGGAGGAGAGCCGTGGCCTTGCCGCCGCTGGTAGAGCCCGCCGATGAGCTGAGCATCGACGAGGTGCGCCGTTATAGCCGTCACTTGATCATTCCGGATGTGGGAATGGACGGGCAGAAGCGGCTGAAGAATGCACGTGTACTGGTGATCGGAGCCGGTGGTCTAGGCAGTCCTGCGCTGTTGTATCTGGCCGCGGCCGGCGTCGGGACGCTTGGCATCATCGATTTCGACATAGTTGATGAGTCCAATCTGCAGCGCCAGATCATTCATGGTCAGTCCGACATCGGAAAGTCGAAGGCCGAGTCAGCCAAAGAGTCCATCGCCGAGACCAACCCGTTTGTCAAAGTTGTGGTGCACGATGTCCGCCTGGACAACGACAACGTGCTGGAGATCTTCGGTCAGTACGACCTGATCATCGACGGCACTGACAACTTCGCGACCCGCTACATGGTGAACGATGCCGCGGTGCTGCTCGGCAAGCCGTATGTCTGGGGCTCGATCTACCGATTCGATGGCCAGGTCAGCGTTTTCTGGGCGGAGCAGGGACCGTGCTATCGCTGCCTGTACCCAGAGCCGCCACCACCGGGCATGGTGCCGAGCTGCGCTGAGGGCGGCGTTCTCGGGGTGCTCTGTGCGTCCATTGGGGCGACGCAGGTGACTGAGGCGATCAAGTTGCTGACGGGGATCGGCGAGCCGCTGATTGGACGACTGCAGATCTACGACGCGCTCGAGATGAGCTGGCGTCAGCTGGGTGTTCGCAAGGACCTGCAATGCGCTGTCTGCGGTGAGAACCCGACGGTCACCGAGTTGATCGACTATGACGAGTTCTGCGGAGCGATCACTGATGAGGCAGCTCAGGCTGTAGCCGGGCACACAGTAGGCGTCAAGCAGTTGGAGGAATGGCTGACTGAGAGGGAATCGGGGAAGAAGGACTTTGTCTTGATCGACGTACGCGAAAAGGTCGAGCGGGATATCAACCTGATTCCTGGATCCGTTCTCATTCCCAAGGGTGACTTCCAGACTGGTGCCGCGCTAGCGGACTTGCCCCAGGACAAGCAGGTGGTGCTCTACTGCAAGACCGGCGTACGGTCGGCAGAGGTATTGGCCCTGGTCCATGGGGCCGGGCTGGCTGACGCGGTACACGTCGGTGGCGGTGTCAGCGCCTGGGTCCGTCAGATCGATCCCTCACAGCCCGCGTACTGATCTGATAACGCACGCTTGCATGAAACGCACGTGTACGTTGCGTTCCTTTATGAGCGGCGGCGGCCTGATGGCAACACAAAGCCCCCGTACAGATCCGTACGAGGGCTTTGTGTTTTGTCGTGGTGGAACTTAGATCGCGTGGACTTGATCGGCCTGGGGGCCCTTGGGTCCCTGGGTGGTTTGAAACTCCACACGCTGGCCCTCATCGAGCGTCCGGAATCCGGTCGACTCGATTGCGCTGTAATGGACGAAAACGTCCGGACCGCCGCCGTCCACGGCGATGAAGCCGTAGCCCTTTTCGGCATTGAACCACTTAACGGTTCCCTGCGCCATGAAACATCTCCTAGCATCTGCATTCGAAACCGCACCTCACGGCCCCGACATGCTGTCGGACGCAGGGTCTTCCTCACGCCCACGCAAAGTGCTGGGCGTAGCACAAACCACGACAACAGATCACTTGCAACAGCGTCCCTAGCCTGTCATAGATCACTGCGCAATGTGAACCCTGCCAGATGTCGTGTCTCGACACTCAGTTTTGTGATCACGGCGTGGGCGGATCAGGCGCTTCAACCGCCTTTTCGTCGATTCTGAAACGGGCCCGCGCCATGTCGACGCGGTCACCCTTGATCGGAGTCTTGTCGGCTTTGAGCAGTCTCAAGCCGCGCTGCTCAAGCGTCCGAGCGGGCCGTCCATCAGCGCGGACCACGCGCCACCACGGCACTCCGCCGCCCAGCAATGCCATGACGTGGCCGACCTGCCGTGGTCCGCCGCGGCCCACGATTTCGGCGATATCTCCGTACGTCGCCACCTGGCCGGGCGGTATCTGCTCGACGACGCTCAAGACGAGTTCGGCGTAGTCGTCATCCATCGACTTCACCAGTCGTCGGTGCCGGGACCACCCTTGAACGGGCCGGTCACTGTCGAGGTGATCCATCCGCCGTAATAGCTTCCGGGCTGCGGCACCACCCGCTCGCCGTCGACCAGGCACTCGTCCATCGCGCCGGCATAGATTCCAACATGATCATGAATCGCCGCATATCGGGCATTCGGGTGCGGGTAGTACCAAGCGCCCCGAGCAGCGATCTTGCCGCCGCCGATCACATCCAGGTAGGCCGCCCGCCCTTTCCATTCACAAAAAGAGATCCCGCGTGCCGACCTCAATGAACCCTCGATGAATGCCGAACGCGGCAGGTAATAGGTCGGTGGATGGCCCGTTTCCAGCATCCGCCAGCTAGTCCGGGTCTCACATATCTCTACGCCGCCCAAGATCACGATGATCTCCTCGTCACTGGCTCGGATGACCGGCGGGCGCGGGTAGTCCCACACCGATTCCTGACCTGGTGCAATCGGTTCAGGGATGGGACGAGCGGGCATGACGCGAGCGTACGCGGAAGCAACGCACCAAATGCTTCACCGGGCCGCGATACTGAATCAGTGAGTACGCCGAGGATCACCGTCCCGCGAATCGAGCTGCGTCGGGCACGGCAGCGTTTTCTCACCCAGACTGATTGGGCCGAGACCTACCACAGCTTTTCCTTCGGCGAGCACTACGATCCAACGAACACCTCCTTCGGTCGCCTGGTGGTCAACAATGACGACCTGGTAAGCGTCGGAACCGGTTATCCCGATCATCCCCATCGGGACGCCGAGATCATTACCTGGGTACTGTCGGGATCGCTGATCCATGAGGACTCGCACGGCAACTCTGGGCTGATCTATCCCGGACTAGCGCAGCGAATGAGCGCGGGTTCGGGCATTGTGCATGCTGAGCGCAACGATGCGTACCGGATCGATCCGAAGCGGCCAGCCGAGCCGGTTCACTTCATCCAGATGTGGATCAGGCCCGACGAGCCGGGTGCCCCACCGAGCTACCAACAACGGGAGCTGGCTCTCGGTGATCTTGTCAGCAGTTGGGTACCGATCGCCTCCGGCCGGCACCCGGATGCTGTCGTGAGCATCGGCAGTGCCGGTTCAACGCTATGGGTCAGCGTGTTGTCGGCCGGAACCTCACGCCTGCTGCCCCGGGGTGATCTGTTGCACGTCTATCTGGCGCGAGGGGTTGTCGATGTGGAAACGGTCGGACAGGTGGAGCAGGGCGACTCGCTTCGGCTGGCAGGCTCGGCCCAGCTGCGACTCTCCGCAGACGTGGAGGCTGAGGTGCTCGTGTGGGAGATGGGTCAAAAACAAGGAGACGCGAGATGAGCACACTGCGGGTCGCTGTGGCCCAAATCGTCAGCGGTGCAGACCCTGAGGAGAACCTGGAACTGGTGGCAACGCAGACGGCCGCAGCCGCCGAGAATGGCGCGCAGCTCGTGGTCTTTCCCGAAGCCACCATGCGACGCTTCGGACTGCCGCTTGCCGAGATCGCCGAACCGGTGGACGGACCTTGGGCAAAGCAGCTACGAGAAATTGCCGAGCATCATCGGCTGGTCGTGGTCGCCGGCATGTTCAGCCCGGGCACCGACGGCCGCGTCAAGAACACGCTGCGCGCTGTCGGACCGGGTATCGATGCGCACTACCACAAGAT
>JAICEV010000246.1 GCA_025923975.1 Propionibacteriaceae bacterium | reverse complement strand
GGTAATCCGGCACACATCGCCTCTAGGTACACCGAGCCGAACGCCTCACCGACCGACGGGGCGACCATTATCTCGGCGCAGCCCAGGCCGAGCCGGAGATCCTCATGACCGCGCCAGCCGACGAAGAAGACGCCGTCAATCCGCTCCTTGGTTACCAGCGAATATGGATGTTCGCCCTCCCACTCACCGGGGTGCCCGCCCCAGATCAGCAAAGGCGCGACCGGCCCGAGCTGGGCCCTGACACGTGCGTACGCCCGCAGCAGCAGCGGCAACCGTTTGACCGCTGTGAACCGGCCGACGTACAGCAGCACCGGACGAAGCCCCGTTGTGTCGGTGAAGGCAGAGAGGTCGGCCGGGCAGTATCGGACGCTGCCCGGTCGGCCGCTCTCATCCCAGCCCAGCGGCTCATCGACGAGCCAGCGTCGTAGCAGCGCTAGTCGCTCCCGCGCGGTGAGGTTGAGCGGTCGAAAGCGCTCGGTATCGACACCGTTGGGTACCACAGTCACGTGATCTTCGAGGACTCCAAGGATGCGAACCGCGCGGGCAGCATGGTCTGTGGAGACGGCGAGAATGTGGTTACTGCGTTGAGCAGTCGCACGCAGCCGCTCCGTCCAATACTCGGCATATCGCGACGACTCCGACAGCCCAATCGGCGATCCCTTGCCGCCAGCGCCGCTGTACTGCTCGATGTGCTCCAGCATGAGCAGCTCAGTCCCGTGCAAGTGCGTCACCACCGGGGCATCAGGCCAGACACTCTCCGCGGCATCGTGCAATGGCGTCAAGTGATGCAGGTGAAGCACCAGAGGGTCGAGCGGACTCAGCCCGGCGAGCAAGCGGCGCCACGAGTCCACCTGCCGTACGGCGAGCTTGGGTGAAACCGCTGTAAAGATGCGGTCCGGAACGCCTGGCTTGTCCTCGTACGAGGCATGCAGCGGCACTGGCTGGTCCAGTGGATCCTCGCCGCGCTCCCAGGCGTCAACTGCCGGGGTGAAGTCGGCCGCCGACACCGGAAGTCCGGCGAAGAAGGTTGCAGCATGGCTCGGACTTCCGGTTGCCCCCAGTGAGCCAGCGACGATCCGCGGATGCCAGCCCGCCTGCAGCAGGGCCGCGGTCAGATAACGCACAACCTGCGCTGAGCCACCCCGCGGGTAGAACGAGATCCCCTGCAATACCGGACCCAGAACCATATGCGCACGATTCCACAACGGCACTACCAGCGCTGGGCTGACCGGGTTCGCCTAGGTCAGGCGTCCGAGTGACGTTCCAGCGCCGCGAGTCGGAGCTCCAGCTGATCAACACGATGCCGCAGTAACGTCACTTGCGCCTCCAGGCTGACCTCGCGCTCGGCGCGGCGCTGGATCCGCGCTGACTGTGCGGCGCGGTCCAGCACAGCCTGCAGCGGCACCAGCCGTTGCGGGCCGTGCGGCCCGTCGACCAGTCGAGATGCAATCTCCCCGTTGCGGTACCAAGCGCGCAACGCCGAGCGGGACACACCCGCCTCGACCTCTGCGGTGGCCAGGGGCACCCACGGCGTGTCGTCAATCTTGGCTAATAACTCCAGCTCGTCGCGCCATGCGGCGAGGCGGTCATCCCATTCGGACGGCACTGTAACTCCTGCCATGAGACTCTATTAGTAGCAGTGTATTGACAGGGTTTTGATAATGGAAACATGTTTGAGCGATTCTCCGGGCAGGCCCGGCACGTCGTCGTCAGTGCTCAGGAAGAGGCCCGGGAGCTGGACCACAATTACATCGGCACCGAGCATCTGCTGCTGGGGCTGCTGGCTGCGTCGGACTCGCTGGCGTGCACCAGCCTTAATGCCCTCGGTTACACCCATGACAACGTGCGGGACGCGCTAGAGGCGATTGTCGGACGAGGCAAGGCGTCACCCGGCGGGCACATCCCGTTCACCCCGCGGGCGAAGAAGGTGCTCGAGCTGTCTTTGCGCGAGGCGTTGCAGCTCAAGCACAACTACATCGGCACCGAGCACATCCTGCTCGGACTGATTCGCGAGGGCGAGGGCAGGGGTGCGCAGATTCTCGCCGACAAGCATCCTCTGGATCGGATCCGCAACGAAGTACTCACGCGAGTCGATTCGCCGGGGCCCCGCCAGACGCACGGCGCGGGCCGTACACCAGCGGCGCAGGACGTGCTCACGCTGGCTGCGGAGCTCGCCGGCGAGACACCAATCGGCAGCCACCACATCCTGGAGGCGATCCTGCAGCGGCCAGACAGTGCCGCAGCGAAGGTACTCACCGAGGCCGACGTCGACCTCGAGCAGCTCGCCGCCAGACTGGACGAGGTCAGCACCGAGGACACCGCCGACGACACGCCGGAGCAAGCCGCCGCACGCCAGCTCGAGCTATCGGTGACCGACGAGGCCGTGACGATCGTGCTACGGGACGCTGACTCCATCGCGCGCGGCAAACAGATCGTTAAGCTGAACGGCGGTCCACTGCTGGCCCGCGGCCCACAACTCGACCTACTCGGCCGGCTGTGGACCGTGGTGAATGATTGGCTCGGCGCCACTGTCCGCACGCTGGCACCCCCGCCCGACGTATCGCCGGAGGTAACCGAGCAGCTGTTCGGCCGGGGCGTACGCTCTCGATTCCGCCGCCGTCGAGCCAGCTGACTGCGCCAGCCCGGCAATTGGGACACTGTTGGCATGCAGAAGATCTCGCTCGAGGCCCTCGCACGTCAGCAGATGAAATTGGCCGCAACCGCGGCCGGTCGACACACCGCGGACACCGTCTACGGCGGTCATGAGAAGGTGCTGCGCCAGACAGTGATCGGCATGAGCGCGGGCGCTCGCCTTGCCGAACACGAGAATCCTGGTGAGGCAACAGTCTTGATCTTGCGCGGTCGGGTGCGACTCTTAGCAGGCGGCCATTCATGGGAGGGCGCGCGAGGTGACCTGCTGATCATTCCAGATGAGCGCCACAGCCTCGAGGCGTTGGAAGACTCCGCCGTACTGCTGACAGTGGCCAAGCTGGCCCGACATGCGACCACTCAACGTCCTGCGAAGGCCGAACCGCTCGCTCCTCGTCTGGACTAGAGCATTTCGGCGATGAGTGCGGCGGCGCGTGTGGCGCCGTCGGATTCGACCGGTTTGTAATCGACTTGTCGACCGATCTCTTGGGTGATCATCTCCGCGATGGTGTCCGGTGTTGCCTGGTCGAAGTTGAGCATCCGGCCGGCGCGGTATTGGTTGAGCCGGTGGCGGACGTGGAAGTTCTGCTCGAAGTGGTGGCCGAGCGGGACGTAGAGGAACGGCCGCCGTGTGGCGGTCAACTCCATGCAAGTCGTCAGGCCTCCCTGCACGATGGCCAGATCGCAGGCGGCGAGGTGTCGATACGGCTGGTGGATGAAGCCGTGCACCTCCAAGCCGTCATGCTGCGGCAATGAGGCTGCGTCCATCCTGGGGCCAGTGACTACGATCATCCGCAGCGCCGGATTTTGCCGCTTGGCCTCGCGGAATGCCTCTGCTACGCGACGCAGCAGATGGCTACCGACTCCGGAGCCGCCGACCGTGACGATGCAAACCTGCTCCTCGTCTCGGTAACCAAGCTCACGCCGCAGCCGTGGCCGATCTGCGAAATCGGACGGATCGAAACCTGTGACGTAGCCGGCGAAAGAGTAATGCGCCCGAGTCCAATCGCGAATCAGCGGCAGCTCAGGCCCGAACGCGTCCGGAACGATGTCGGAGTCATTGCCAACGAAGATCGCCCGGTCGCGTAGCCGCGGAAAGCGCGCAATGTGCTCGATCTGCATTTTCCAGTGCCGGGAGTGGATGATCGACCAGGTCGGCAGCAGCAGGACCGTCGGCTCACCGGTGCCGAACACCTCGTAGAAGATCTTGACGCCGTCGCGTTCGGCATAACCCTCACGACTCGGTTGGCAGGCGCGCATCGTGGGTTCTCCCTTCTTCGAGCTGCCTGATCATCACGCCGATCCGCCGCAGCGATGCGCGGATCGGCAACTGTTCCCGGTCGAAGCCCAGCAACAGCAGGGCCTCGGAGCCGAAGAAGGCGGAGCCGATAAGGGTCGCCGCCTCCTCCGCGGTGAACGGCCCGAGCGGGCCGTGGCGGTGCTCGGTCTCGCGGGCGACGTCGGCGAGCAGGGCGAACCAGCCGTTGAGCAGCTCGCGGACAGCGTTGCCGAGCTCCTGGTTCGACCAGCCCGCCGCGATCATCTCCTGCAGTACCCGGACATAGCCGGAGTCAAGATCATCTTCCAGGAAGTCGCAGGCGCGCTCGTAGCGCTGCCAAAGTGGCGCATCCTCGGCGTACATCCGGTGTTGGCGCGCCAGGCGGCGTTGATTCTCCTCCTCCAGCAGCGCGAGGATCAGGCCCTGCTTGGAGCCGAAATGGTAATGAAGCTGGCTCAATGGCACTCCGGCTTCATCAGCCACCTTGCGGGTCGAGAGGCCGCCGTAGCCGTCGGCGAGCAGCCGGCTTCGCGCCGCGTCAAGGATCAGCGTCCGCGTGTCTGTGGGTCGAATTGCGACATCCGCCACGATGTGGTCCCCTCCAACCCAGATGTGGATCATCTGAGGCTCGTTCGGTCGTTCGATCGGTCTTGACAAGACCTTATCAAGGAGTGACACTCGTGGCTAGTTCGGTCGACCGACCGAAAGCGTCCTTTAGGAGGGACTTTATGAGCACTACTGCAACTGAGGCACCGCGCCGCAACGGAGTGGATGTGGCGACTCTGTTTGCCACACTCGATGCCGTCAAAGAATCAAAGGAGATCGCCAAGTTTCAGTTCCGAGCCTCCAACACCTGGGTGAGTGGCACCCACAGTCGCTCACAGTTTTCAGACTTCTACGGCGCAATGCAGGAGATGGAGCACAAGAACGTCTCCACATATGAGGCTGACCATCCCGCAGTCCTCGTCGGACAGGACCATGCGCCGACGCCGATCGAGTTTGTGCTGCATGCCATCGCTTCCTGCCTGACCGCCGGCTTGGCCAACATCGCGGCCGCGCGGGGAATCGACCTGTACAAGGTCACGTCTACCGTCGAAGGCGACATTGACCTGTTGGGAATTCTGGGGCTGTCTGAAGGTACGGTCCGCAACGGCTACAAGCAGATCCGAGTCACCTTCCACATCGAAGGAGATGCGGACGACGCGACGCTGCGTGGACTGGTCGAGCAGTCCCGTCGCCGCTCCGCCGTCTACGACGCGCTCGCCAATCCAACACAGGTCATGATCAACGTGGTCACTGGCAAATGATCTTCATCGGCTAGCGGCACACCTCTTCGTGATGCGCATTGACACCATCATCGTCGGGGCAGGGCACGCCGGGCTGGCCGTCAGCCGGTTGCTCACCGCCGCCGGACATGATCACGTCGTGCTTGATCGCGGTCGGGTAGCGGAGCGCTGGCGTAGCGAGCGCTGGGATTCGTTGCACCTGCTCACCCCAAACTGGATGACCCGACTGCCCAGCTGGTGCTACACAGGCCCCGATCCCGACGGCTACCTGAGCTCTGCCGAGCTAGTGGGATACCTGGAACGGTACGCCGCCTCCTTCGAATCGCCGGTCATCACCGATACCGCCGTCTTGCAGATCGAAAAGGCGAATGGGCCTGGTCGCGCCCGTTTCCGCGTGGTCACCAACAACGGCATCTGGCACTCTCGTCATGTCGTCGTCGCCACCGGTCCCTACGGCCGACCGCATCTACCCGGCGGCTTGCGCGGCGCATCGCATCGCGTGGAGGTGCTCACAGCGAACTCGTACCGTAACCCGGCCGCTCTCGCAGCTGGGGGTGTGCTGGTGGTGGGTGCCTCCGCGTCGGGCGTACAAATCGCCGACGAACTGATCGGGGCAGGGCGCGAGGTAGTCCTCGCTGT
>JAICEV010000245.1 GCA_025923975.1 Propionibacteriaceae bacterium | reverse complement strand
GCCGCGCTCAGCACGCTCGACCGGAGTGAGATGATCTTGCGCGACGACATCGCTGATTCCGATTCGACCACCAGGCACGAGCACTCGGTACATCTCGCTGATGACCTTCGGCTTGTCAGTGGACAGGTTGATGACGCAATTGCTGATCACAACGTCGATTGATGCGTCCGGAAGCGGGACGTCCTCGATGGTGCCTTTCAGAAACTCGACGTTCGCCGCTCCTGCTTTGGTGGCGTTGTCGCGTGCCAGTTCCAACATCTCGTCGGTCATGTCGACTCCGTAAGCAAAACCGGTTGGCCCGACCCTCCGAGCTGACAGCAGCACATCAATCCCGCCGCCAGACCCAAGGTCGAGGACGCGTTCACCCTCGCGAAGTTCGGCGACAGCGGTTGGATTACCACAACCGAGGCTGGCCGCCACGGCTGCCACAGGTAACTCGTCGCGCTCCGCCCCGCTGTAGAGAGCGCCACCGAAGGTCTCATCTACCTCAAGCACAGTCGGTCCACAACACGAAGCTGCGCCATCGCCGTGGGCGGCGCCGCAATCGGCATCGCAACACGAGGCTTGGCCCCCTGTTTCCAAGACTGTGAGTGCGGCCGCTGCATATCGCTCTCGCACACGCTCCGTCAGTTTCTCCTTGCCCGGTGCTGTCATGGTGATCCTTCGAGTCGTATCGACGTTATTCGATATGAGCATAACTCGCATACATTGATGTTTGTCAATGTATGCCATGATGGGCGCATGCCAACCCTTCACATGAGCTTGCGGTCGACTCAAACCGTTGAGTTGTCTGAGTGTTGTTCGCCGTTGGTTGGTCGAGTCATGACTGTCCCTGAAGCGGAATCGCTGGCGGCAGTGCTGAAGGCGGTCGCCGAACCGACCCGATTGCGCCTGGTGTCGCTGGTAGCTGCCCACGCCAACGCCGAAGCGTGCGTTTGCGACCTGACCGAGCCGGTCGGCCTCAGCCAGCCCACCGTTTCCCACCACCTCAAGATCTTGGTTGACGCGGGTGTGCTGGAACGCGAACAGCGGGGAAAGTGGGCCTATTACCGGCTGGTGCCTGAGACCCTAACCTCCATTTCACAATTACTCACCCCACCCACCGCTACCTAGTAACCGCACCTGCTGGTCCACTCGCCGTGACAGGGTAACCGGGGCGAGAGACGGCTCCGCTGATCGGCGTACCGTCAGACGCAACCAAACCAAGGAGGAAGGCGGCTCGATGTTGTCACAGATCACACCCGTCCCGACGCTGCCAACGTCAGACCTGTCCAGAGCCCGCGGCTTCTATGAGGGCACGCTCGGGTTGACGCCGCAGCGTGAGGGCATGGGCGGCGTGGCCTACAAGTGCGGCAACGGCCTGATTTTCGTCTACGAGTCGGCGTACGCCGGCACCAATGAGGCAACCTCGGTGAACTTCGACGTTCCGATGTCGGCGTTTGACGAGGAAGTGGGCGCGTTGCGCGAGAAGGGCGTTACGTTCATGACGTTCGAAGCGGAAGGGCTGGATTGGAACGAAGGCGTGGCGTCGGCGGGTGACGCCATGAAATCGGTCTGGTTTGCAGATCCCGACGGCAACATTCTCAACGTCACCGCCGGAGAGACATAGCCAGCCGTCCGATGTGAGTCCAGCCACGCGACGTCGGATCCGGGCGTTGTCCTAGACTCCGCGGTATGGAGTATCGACAGCTTGGCCGAAGCGGCCTCCGCGTATCGACGATCACCCTCGGCACCATGGGTTTTGGCGGCATTGGGTGGGCGACACCTGTGGGTCAGATCGACGTGGAGGGCGCCCGAAAGCAGGTAGGGCTGGCGCGCGACGCTGGGGTCAATCTGTTCGACACTGCTGATGTCTACTCCAACGGCCTGTCTGAGGAGATCTTGGGCAAGGCGCTCGGGTCTGATCGCGATGAGGTGCTCGTGGCGACCAAGGCGCGGCTGCCGATGGGTGACGGGCCGAACGATGCGGGGGCATCGCGACATCACATCATTCGGAGCGCGGAGGCCAGCCTGCGTCGGCTCGGCACCGATTACATCGATCTGTACCAGGTGCACGAGTGGGATGGGCAGACTCCGCTGGAGGAGACGCTGCAGGCTCTTGATGATCTTGTCCGGTGGGGCAAGGTGCGCTATGTCGGCTGCTCGAACTACGCCGCCTGGCATCTGATGAAGGCGCTGTGGATTGCTGATCGGAAAGGACTCACACCTTTTGTCAGCAACCAGCTCTATTACTCGCTGCAGGCACGCGATATCGAGAACGAGATCGTGCCGGCCGCAATCGATCAAGGCATCGGCATCCTGGTGTGGAGCCCGATCGCGGGCGGGCTGCTCTCCGGAAAATACCGCCGCGACATTAAACCGCCGCAAGGCAGCCGTCATCTGACGGAATGGAGCGAGCCTCCCGTGTACGACGAGGACAAGCTCTACGACACCGTCGAGGAGCTGGTGGCAATCGGTGAGGGTCTTGGGGTCTCTGCGGCTCAGGTGGCGCTCGCGTACACCATGGCTAAGCCTGCGGTGACCTCGGTGATCGTCGGCGCCAGGACAGAGCAGCAGTTGGCCGACAACTTAGCTGCGGCGGATCTGGAGCTGACAGCGGCCGACGTGGAGCGGCTGGACAAGGTCAGCGCCCAACCGCTGCCGTACCCGTTCTGGCACCACTTGAACGTGACTGAACGCCTCAGCCCAGCCGATCTCACGCTGCTGGCCCGTCACATCAAGGGCTGATTCGCTCCGTCCGGAACGACCGATCTGGCCGTAGCCGAGCGACGAGTTCGCCACGACTGCGGACGCCTACCTTGGTGAACACCGACTTCAGATGATCTTGCACGGTGTTTGTGGAGATGAAGAGACGCGCGGCGATATCAGAGGTCGAGTGCCCGGCGATCACTTCCCGGCAGATTTCGCGCTCTCGCGCTGTCAGACCGTACGCCATGAGCAGCAGGCCAAGCAGGTGATCGCCACTAACGGGCTCAATGGTGACCGCGATCTGGTCTTCGTCTCCACCAATGAGTGGGCTGGCCTCGAGAACTGCCCAGTGGCCGCGCGCGTCTCGCAGTCGCGCTCGAAAGCTGCCTGAGGCTGCCGTTCGAGCGCCACCGGCCATGAGCTGCATCATGAGGATGAAGCGGCCCGGTGCAATCTGATCAAGCCGTTCCTGCCATTCCTGTGCAGCCGGGGTTGCCGCGCGCAGTTCACCGCTCGAGCCGACGACAACGATTGCCGAATGGCCAGCCGGGCTCAAATAGCGGGCCTCAGAACGCACGGCCAACCGCGTCGCACTGGCTATGGCCGGCGCTACAGCGGTGAGAAAATCCATCTCGCGGTCATTGAAATCTCGTCCGGACCGCACCATCCCGGCTGCACCCCAGCACACTCCATCCGTCAGGAAGAGAACGCGAAGCTCCTGGGAGATCCCCAGAGGCCGCCATACCTCGTTCAGTCTGGTGCTACGGCTACGTTCGCGGTCAGGCAAGTCCGATAGCTTGGCCTTAGCTTGCTTTCGAAGCGCAAGCGTCGCAAACCTGTGCGGCTCGTCAACTGAGTACTCGGCATGGGCCAGCCATTGCTCGTACTCCGGCGCGACCCGGGCCCCGGTCATGGTGCTGATCGCAAGCGTTTCGGGGTCGATGGTCGCCCAGCATGCAAGGTCAGTGCCGACTCTGGCGTTTATCACGCGAATAGCGGCGGCATGCAGGTCACTGACACCAAGGCCTTGAGTGGCCAGTGCCGTAATGTCTCGGCGAGCACGGTACGCCCGCTCTTCCCACACAAGGAAATTGTCCCATCGTTAGCGCCATCAGGCATTCCCAGAATTCTGGGATCGACCCGATCGGCCGGCCAACCTAGCGTCGCCGATATGACACATCTGGTTCAGCACAGTGCCGCTGGCGATGGTATGGAGCTCATCGCTCCGGACGCGGTTCTCACAGTCAAGATCGATGCCGCACACACTGATGATCAGTATGAGCTCTTCGAGGTGGATGCGCCTCGGCGACCGGCGACACCGCTACACCGCACCGGCTGGGCGAAGGCTTACTACGTTCTCAACGGTCGCATGATTGTTCAGGTAGAGGATGAAGCCTTCGATCTTGGGCCGGGTTCATCGATCACCATTCCGCCGGGAGCGCTGCATACGTTCACAGTGCTTAGTCCGACGACGAAGTTCCTCGCGTTGAGCCTGACGGGCGCAATGGGCCGCTTCCACGCTGATCTGGACGCCACGATCCCGCGGGATCGTCCGGTCGAGGAGATCATGCATGAGATTCAGCAGGTGCTGGGTCGTCACGACGTGACGGTTGCCGGCTTTGATGCTGCCGGCTTGGAGCCAGTCTCATGACGGTCGTCGTGTTGATCTTCGCGCTGATGACAGCGGTGGTGCATCTGCTTGCGTTCGCCTGGGAAACCCTTCTCTTTCAACGGCCCGGCGTGCATGAGGGTGTCTTCGCCATTCCAACAGCCGACGTCCCTCCGGTGCGTCTGTGGGCGTTCAACGTCGGCTTCTATAACTTGTTCATTGCCTGCGGTCTGGTCGTCGGAGTCATTGTCTGGATGAACGGCAACGAGGCCATTGGTCGGGCACTGGTCATCTATCTCTGCATTTTCGCGTTCCTGGCCGGCATCGCCCTCTTCGCCTCCGATCGCCTGGCCATGAGTCGGCCTCGGGGAAAGGGTGTCGGTGGCGCCTTGGCTCAGGGCGTGCCACCACTGATTGCGCTCACTGCTGCGCTGCTGTAACTGACGCGACTGTCGCTGGCATCGACTCGACGCGTTATCTGCCCCATTCAAACCATGAGCCGATGTCGGCGGGCACAATGTGGGCCATGGCTCGCACAAGTGATCGTGTCCGTGTCATCTTGGTCGCCGCGACGGCGGTGACTCAGGCGGTCGCAGCCCCAGTGACCAGGTGGATCCTGGGACCGGCATCCAACACTGGCGCAATCTCTGATGCCAACATCAGTCCGGTCACCCCAGCCGACTATGCCTTCAGCGTCTGGGGACTGATCTACGCGGCCTGTGTCGCGCTTGCTGTCTATCAACTGTTGCCAAGCCAGCAGCCGCGCACCGTCCACCGGCTGACGGGCTGGTGGTTATTTGGCGCCTTCACTACAAGCACACTCTGGGTGCCGGTCTTCGGAACCCGTGCAATCTGGCTCTCCCAGATTCTGATTGTGATCTTGGTCGCCTATCTCCTCTTGGCGGCTCGAGCCTTCTTGGCAGTTGGACCCGCGCCCAGCACGGCGGAGGAGGTCTTTCTCCGGCTACCGGTAATGATCTATTTGGGATGGGCGATCTTGGCTGCGGCAGCTGGCTTTGCTACGACCTTCCGCTCCTGGGGTATGCCCGCCTCCGCACGCTGGGTGAATGAAATTGGCGTTGTACTCGTTGTCAGCGCCACCATCATGTCGCTCTTGGTGGTGGGCCGGCTGGTTGCTGTCATTGGCTTTGTGGTGACGGCTTGCTGGGCGCTGCTCGCAGTGGCGCTGGCAACGGATTCGAACTCCGTACGCAATGCCGCGGTGATCGCCATCGTGATCATGCTGGCCGTCGTTATCGGCAGGACTGTACGCAGCCCAGATCGTCGAGCAGTGCTCTTTGGGTGAGGCCCGATTCCGCGCGATGTGAGTGATCGCTGCCGCAGCCCTCGCGGAGGCAATTGCGGCCGCCTCCTGAGATCAAATTTCCGACCAATGCGGAGTTTTCGAGTGCGGGCGTGGCCACCAGTGGTCAAGTTTCCGACCAATGCGGGCTTTTCGAGTGCGGACGTGGCCACCAGTGGTCAAGTTTCCGACCGCTGCGGAGTTTTCGAGTGCGGGCGTGGCCACCAGTGGTCAAGTTTCCGACCAATGCGGAGTTTTCGAGTGCGGACGTGGCCACCAGTGGTCAAGTTCCGACCAATGCGGAGTTTTCGAGTGCGGGCGT
>JAICEV010000244.1 GCA_025923975.1 Propionibacteriaceae bacterium | reverse complement strand
GGCAACCTCGAATTGGATGCAGGAGAGCTGTTCTTCGATGGCAAGCCGGTGACAATCAGCAGCCCAGAACAGGCAGCCGCCATGGGCATGGAAGTCGTTTATCAAGATCTGGCGCTGGCTCCACACCTCAACCCGGTTCAGAACATGTTTCTGGGTCGAGAGATCCCTCGAAAAGGCATCCTCGGCCCGCTGGGCTTCATGGACGAGAAGGCCATGAGGGAAAAAGCGAAGGCGGGCTTCGAGGAACTCGGAGGTACGGTCCGGTCATTCACCGCTCCGGTAGGTGCGATGTCGGGAGGGCAGCGTCAGCAAATCGCCATTGTCCGCGCGATTACTTGGGCTAACAGACTCGTGTTCCTCGATGAGCCCACTGCTGCCCTCGGCGTGGTGCAGACCAAGAACGTTCTCGACACCATTAAGCGGGTACGCGATAAGGGCATTGCAGTGGTGTTGATCTCCCATTCCATGCCCGAAGTGCTAGAGGTAGCTGACCGGATTCAGGTCATGCGACTGGGCACCCGAGTGGTCACGCTGCCCTCTGAGGGCACCACGGTCGAACAGTTGGTCGGCGCCATGACCGGCGCCTTGGACTTCAGCAAAGAGGAACTCGCATGAGCGTTATCACTCCCCCAGACGATGCGGCCGTCGACGTTGCAGATGAGGAGCAGCAATCGCTGATCAAGCGGATTACCAGCGTGCAATCGGTCTGGATCCTCGGTGTCCTTTTGGTGATCGTCGCCTTCTTCAGCGTCACCGCAGGCGAAAGGTTCTTTTCCACCAGCAACTTCTCACTTATCTCGCAGAACATTGCCGTCTGGGCCGTTCTCGGGGTTGGCATGACCTTCGTCATCATCACCTCCGGTATCGACCTGTCGATCGGATCAGTGCTCGTCTTTTCCTCAGTTGTCTCTGCACTCGTGATGCAGAGGATCGGTGGCGAGGGCTGGGGGACTGCGATCATCGGCATCCTCGCGGCACTTGTGACGGGAGTCCTCTGGGGACTACTGAACGGGGCCTTGGTGGCCAGGGCGAAAATCCCGCCCCTGATCGTCACCCTTGGAACGCTCTCGATCGCGCTGGGGTTGGCTCAGGTGATCACCGGCGGTATTGACATCCGGTCGGTTCCGGAGGCAATGACCGATTTCAGCACCTACATCAAGGTCCTCGGCATTCCAGCGCTGCCGTTCGTGGCACTCGTCGTGGTGATCATCGGCGGAATCGTCTTGCACAAGACCAGATTCGGCCGCTACACCTACGCCATTGGATCCAACGAGGAATCCGCCCGCCGGGTCGGTGTCCATGTCTCCCGCCACCTGATCATGATTTACGCGCTGATGGGACTGCTCGCCGGACTAGGCGCCGTGCTAGCCCTGGCCCAATTCGGCACAACCACGATCGCCGGACAATCACTGACAAACCTCAACGTCATTGCAGCAGTTGTGATCGGCGGGACGTCGATTTTTGGCGGTGAGGGCTCCATCTTTGGCACTGTCGTGGGGCTATTCATCCCCGCTGTTCTCCAGGCCGGATTCGTGATCATCGGCGTACAGCCCTTCTGGCAGGGAGTTGCCGTCGGCGCCGTACTGATCGCGGCCGTCTGGGTGGACCAGTCCCGTCGTGCCGCCGCCTTACGTGGCGGCGCACACGTTAACCCCATCCTCGCCCTGTTCCGTCGCAACACCTCAGCATCAGACAAGTGAAAGGAATATCAGTGAACCGCACCACCGCCCTCACCGCGGCCGGGCTACTCCTCGTCGCACTGCCGCTGGCAGCTTGTACCAGCTCCAAACCGGCCGAACCAGCACAGCCAGCCGGAGGCGGCGCGACCGCCGCACCCACCGCACCCGCCGCCTCCGCATCGTCGGTGGCAGCGCCGGCAAAGGCGAGTAAGAACTACAACTTGCAGTTCATCCAGGGAGTTGCTGGCGACGAGTTCTACATCACCATGCAATGTGGCATGGAGGCCGAGGCCGCCAAGCTTGGCGTCTCGGTGAAGACCCAAGGGGCACAGAAGTTTGACGCCACGCTGCAGAAGCCGATTCTGGATTCAGTTGTCGCTGGCAAACCCGACGCCATCTTGATCGCACCTACGGACGTGACGGCGATGCAGGCGCCTCTCAACGCAGCGGCTGAGGGAGGGACGAAGATCGTTCTCGTCGACACCACCTTAGAAGATCCTTCGATCGCCGTTTCCGCGATCGCATCGGATAACGAGGGCGGCGGCCGGGCAGCCTTTGAGGCCATTAAGCAACTCAATCCTAACGGCGGCAAGGTGATGGTCATGTCGGTGAATCCGGGCATTTCGACCACTGATTTACGGGCGAAAGGGTTTGAAGACGCCGTCAAGGAAGACTCGACATTCCAATACCTCGGCGTCCAGTACTCCAAGAATGAACCGGCCATCGCAGCTAACCTCATCAGCTCCGCGTTACAAAAGGATCCTGACCTCGTCGGTGTGTTCGCCGCCAACTTGTTCTCCGCAGAAGGCACCGCCACCGGTGTACGCCAGGCTGGCAAGCAGGAGCAGGTCAAGATTGTTAGCTTCGACGCGGGCCCGAACCAGGTTGAGGCTCTCAAAGAGGGAACGGTGCAGGCTCTGGTGGCGCAGCAGCCGGCATTGATTGGGCAGTACGGCGTGGACGCTGCTGTGACCGCCCTGGAAGGCGGTACTCCGACGCCAAACGTGCAAACTGGCTTCGAGATCATCACTAGGGACAATGTCGACGGCGAGGGAGCGGCCGCGATCTACAAGTCCAGCTGCTGACGTGGAAAGGTGGGGGGTCGCCGACCCGGCGGCCCCCACAGAACTCGCGAGATGGATAGATCACTTTCTGGAAAGGTGGCGGTCGTTACCGGCGCCTCCTCTGGAATTGGACTTGCCACGGCCCAGGCACTTGCGGATGCTGGCGCCGTCCTGGTTATGGCCGCGCGGTCGGCTGAAAGACTTGAGCAGGCGGCGCACGACTTGGGCGGCGCAGCCACAGCAGTCGCCACGGATGTCACGTCCACAAAGGAAGTCGACGACCTGATAGCTAAGACGATTCAGCTGCATGGACGCATTGACATCTTGGTCGCCAACGCCGGCATCTACGCCGGTGGTGACTTCGTGGCAAACGACGTCGCACAATTACTGCGACTCATTGACACCAACGTTGGTGGCGTCATCCGCGTGATCCATGCAACGTTGAAGTCCATGATCACCGCCGGGACGGGCGACATCGTCGTCACCAGCTCTGTCTCTGGACATCAGTCGATCCACTGGGAGCCGGTGTATTCCGCGTCCAAGCACGCTGTGCAGGCGTTGACCCATGGCCTGCGGCGGCAACTGATCGGAACCGGCGTCCGAATCGGCGCCATTGCGCCAGGCGTGGTACTGAACGATCTGTGGCAGGTCACTGACGCCGCGGCCGTTGCCGATGGCGTGGCTGCCGGCACCGGGTTGACGTCGGAGGATGTTGCCGATGCCGTCTTGTACATGTTGACGCTGCCACGTCACATCAACATCCGCGATCTCGTCATGCTCCCGATCAATCAAGAGATCTAGGACTGCGGGTCCGCGACATCCAACTCAATCGTCGCCGGGCTGCTGCAATGTGGCGCGCGCCAGGGCGGCCCGGCGTATCTGCTCATCGTCACGAGTGTCGATACGTTCCGCGCTTTCCTCCGTCATGGGAACAACGTTTCCCAAGGCGAGCGTCGCTGCCACAACACGACTCACCTTGTCGGCCATCTCCGTCAACTGCAGGGCCTCGCCGGCGCTGGAGCCGAGCACCACCAGACCGTGGTTCTGTAGATAGATCACTCGCGGCATGCCCCACTCGGGTGCATGTGCTGCTAACCGGGCTCGTACCTCTCGGGCCAGCACTACGCCCGGGTCCGAATAGGGCACGAGCAACGCCCGACGTCCGATCACGACAACCTGGTCAGGAAAGATCGGCGGACCGGCAAGCACCTCCGCGCGATCGGAGCACAGCAGCGCATTCACCGACTCGGGATGCGTATGGGCCACTGTCGTGGCACCGGCGTCCACCACGCATACAACATGCAGCAGGGCTTCCACCGACGGCCGCAGGCCTTGCTTGGCCTCTATGTCGTCGAAGTAACGCGCCACGTCTGCGTCACCGGCTCCCAAATCGTCGACGATGTCTGACAGCCGTCTCAAACTGACTACAACGAAGTCCGCTGCCGAGGCGTGGCGCAACGAGCGCCCTGTTGCCTTGACGGCGAGTTGATCTTTGGCGACTCGCTGCGATGTGTTGCCTTCCGCCAGGATGGCAAGTCGGCGCGCGGGCTCCCCGAGTGTCCGGGACAGCTGTACCAGATCCGTAAGGTCGTGTGCCGAAGTCATGCGTTGCTCCCGGGAGTGGGGACGGTGCTATCCAGTTGCTGCCAGAAGCGTCGTACGGCTTGGTCGTTGGAAGGCCTGAGCAGTTGTGCGTGGGAGCTTCGCTGCAACACTGCCTGCGCGTCGGCTTCATCCGACAGATCTCCGACTGCAACTGCTTGAGCGGCCAGGCTGCCGAGGGACGTTGCCTCGACCGGGCCGAAGCGCAGTGGGCGCCCACAGGCGTCCGCGGTGAGCCGGCGCAGCAGGGGGTTCAGCGACCCGCCTCCGATCATGTGGACTTCCTCCACCGGCTCGGCCGTCAGCTGCTCGCAGAGATCGATTGTGCGTCGGTACGTGAGCGCGAGGCTCTGCAGGATGCAGCGGGTGACTTCAGCAGGAGTCTTGGGGGGCGTCATATCCGTGGACGCGCATTGCATCCGCACCGTGCGTAAGACGTCTTCGCTGGAGACCAGCTCCGGAGAGCTGACGTCGAAGGCTGCTCGTACGGGACCAATAGTCGCCGCGTCATTCACAAGGCTGCTGATCGTGACGCTCTTGCCTTGGCCCTGCCACTGGCGTATGGCCTCTTCGAGCAACCACAGTCCTGTGAGATTCCGCAGGAAGAGGGTCGTAGCACCTAGTCCGGCCTCATTTGTGAAGGCGGCAGCCAACGCGTCGCTGGTGACGATTGGGCTAGCTAGCTCGACACCCACCAGCGACCAGGTGCCCGAGGAGACGAAGGCGGTGTTGGGACGAGGAGAAGCCGCCGCCACGGCCGAGGCAGTGTCATGCGAGGCCACCAGTACAAACGGCCATTGATCGCGGGCTCCAATCTTCGCCGCAAGCTCCTTGTCGAGTTCGCCGACCACAACGCGGTTCTCCATGACGGGCGGAAAGACCGAGGTGTCGACGCCGACAGCATCCAACAGCTCCGTGTCCCAGCTGCCAGTACCGAGGGAGACAAGGCCGGTAGTGCTGGCTATCGACCGCTCCGCAGTCCGGGCGCCAGTCAGAAGCGCACACCACAGGTCAGGCACGAGCAACGCTCTGACGTCCTGCGATCTGGCGGCTTTGCCGGCGGAATCCAGAATCTTGCCGATGCGAAACACAGTGTTGATGTGCTGTGGGAGCACGCCGGTACGCGCAAAGAGCTTTTCGGCTCCTAGCTGATGCAGCCAGTGCTGTGCATCCTGCGGGTCCGCAGCCCGATAGTGCTGAATGGGAGCCACAAGCTTGTTTTGATTGTCGAGGAGCCCAACGTCCACACCCCAGGCCGTGACACCCATGCTGTTGGCCGCACCGTCTAACTGCGCAGCCGCACGTTGCAGACCAATAACGGTTTGTGCAAAGAGCTCGTCTGCGTCCCAATGCAGTTCCGGACCGGATCCTGCTGGTTCGTTGCGGAATCGGTGCACCTCGGCAATCTCAAGGCGATCGCGCTCAAGTCGCCCCACGAGGACACGGCCGCTCGTGGCACCCAGGTCGACCGTCACATAGCTGCTCATCATCCTTGATCGTCACACAGCGGTGTACGCACCATCGATGACAATGCTTTGGCCCATCAGATATGACGACCTGGCGGAGCACAAGAAGACGACGAGCGCCTC
>JAICEV010000243.1 GCA_025923975.1 Propionibacteriaceae bacterium | reverse complement strand
CCGCCTGCTCGGCCACGCGCGCATCAACCGACCTCGCCTGCGCAAGCAGGTCGTCGATCTGCCTGGCGTTCTCGGGTACCGCGTCCGGAACGAACTCGATCGTCGGCGCGAATTTCAGGCCAAGCTGCTTGCCCACCTGGGATCGGATCAGTCCGGTGGCCGAACGCAGTGCCGCTGCTGTTCCGGCACGCTCGGCCTCCGAGCCCAGCACGGTATAGAAGACCGTCGCTTCCCGGCTGTCGCCAGTAAGCCGTACGTCCGTCACCGTCACGAAGCCAAGTCGCGGATCCTTGATCCGCCGCTCCAGCATCTCCGCGACGATTACCTTGATCTGGTCAGCCAGCTTGACCACACGTGGCGAGCCCATCTGTCCTCCCTAAGACCGACTTGTCAGAACTGAGCAGTGCTATAGCACGACTCAGTACTGACAACTCTGCGGCTACGAGCGCGGCTTCTCCCGAAGCTCGTACGTCTCGATGATGTCGCCGATCTTGATGTCGGAGTAGTTGGCGAGTGTCATGCCGCACTCATACCCCTCACGCACTTCGGTGACATCGTCTTTCTCTCGACGCAGCGAGGCGATGGTGCTCTCGGTGACAACCACTCCATCGCGCAGCAGTCGCGCCTTGGCGTTGCGGCGGATGGAACCGCTGAGGACCATACAGCCGGCGATGATGCCTGCCTTGGACGAGCGGAAGATCTCGCGGATCTCTGCCTGACCGAGGGTGGCCTCCTCGTAGATCGGCTTCAGCATGCCCTTCAGTGCGGCTTCGATCTCGTCGATCGCGGCGTAGATCACCGAGTAGTAGCGAATGTCTACGCCCTCGCGCTCGGCGAGTTCAGACGCCTTACCCTGAGGCCGCACATTGAAGCCGACGATGACCGCGTCGGATGCGGCGGCCAGCGAGACGTTCGTCTCGGTGATGGCACCGACACCACGGTCGATCACCCGCAGGCTGACCTCGTCGCCGACGTCGATCTTGGACAGCGCGTCCTCCAGCGCCTCCACCGAACCAGCACCGTCGCCCTTGAGGATGAGCCGCAGTTCCTGCGTCTCGCCCTTCTCGAGCTGCTCGAACAGCTGGTCCAGGGTCTTACGCCGGGTGCCGGCAGCTTGAGCCGCCATCCGCAGTCGCGCTGCCCGCCGTTCGGCGATCTGCCGTGCCATCCGGTCGTCATCGACCACCAGGAAGCTGTCACCGGCACCGGGCACGGCCGTCAGGCCGAGCACCTGCACCGGGAACGACGGTGGCGCCACGGTGACGTTGTCACCATGATCATCGAGCAGCGCGCGTACCCGACCGTGCGCCGGACCGGCGACGATCGAGTCGCCGACCTGGAGGGTGCCGCGCTGCACCAAGACGGTGGCTACCGGACCGCGGCCCTTGTCGAGGTGCGCTTCGATCGCAACACCCTGAGCGTCCATCTCGGGGTTGGCTCGCAGATCCAGCGCTGCGTCGGCGGTCAGGATGATCGCCTCCAGCAGCGAATCCAGGCCCTGGCCGTTGACTGCAGACACGTCGACGAACATCGTGTCGCCGCCGTACTCCTCGGGCACCAAGCCGTACTCGGTGAGCTGACCGCGGACCTTGGTCGGGTCGGCGCCCACTTTGTCGATCTTGTTCACTGCCACGACCACAGGTACTTCCGCTGCCAGAGCGTGGTTCAGCGCCTCAATGGTCTGGGGCATCACACCGTCGTCCGCCGCGACCACGAGCACCGCGATATCGGTCGACTTGGCACCACGCGCCCGCATTGCGGTGAAGGCCTCGTGACCAGGTGTGTCGATAAAGGTGATCTTGCGTTCCTCGTCTTCCACCTCGGTAGAGACCTGATAGGCACCGATCGCCTGAGTGATACCGCCAGCCTCACGAGCGACCACGTTCGTCTTGCGGATCGCATCGAGCAGCTTCGTCTTGCCATGATCGACATGGCCCATCACAGTGACAACAGGCGGGCGAGCCTCGAGATCCTCTTCGCCTCCGGTGTTCTCACCGAATTCGATGTCGAAGCTCTCCAGTAGCTCGCGGTCCTCGTCCTCGGGTGAGACAACCTCGATGTCGTAGTTCAGCTCCGTACCCAGCACCTGTAGCGTGTCGTCGCTCACCGACTGGGTCGCGGTCACCATCTCTCCGAGATGGAACAACACCTGAACCAGAGAGGCCGCGTCAGCGCCGATCTTCTCCGCCAGGTCAGTCAGTGACGCGCCTCTGGCGAGCCGGACCTTCTGGCCATCGCCCTGCTTGACGCGGATGCCACCGATCGATGGCGCCTCCATCTGATCAAACTCTTGACGACGCTGCTTCTTGGACTTGCGTCCGCGGCGGGTCGGGCCGCCGGCCCGGCCGAACGCACCCTGGGTGCCACCGCGACCACCTCGGCCGCCACGCCCGCTCGGCGGTGGTCCGCCGGGCCCGCCGCCGGGGCCACCGCGACCCGGAGGGCCGCCGCCCGCGCGCCGACCACCAGCGGGTGCGCCACGACCGCGTGTGCCCGGAGCGCCAGGTGTGCTGCCAAGCTGACCAGAGTTCTGCTTGGGCATCATCGCCGGGTTGGGTCGTGGCATTCCCGGAACTCCTTGGCGACCGCCCGGGGCCAACGGAGCACGACCGGCAGGCGGACGCGGTTCCCCAGGTCGGGCGCCGTCCGCACCGGGACGCGGTGCACGCGGCCGACCCATTCCTTGCGAGGAGGAGAACGGGTTGTTGCCGGGCCGCGGGGTACCAGGACGCCGTCCAGCAGGCGCGCCCGGGAGACCTCCGGTTGATCCCGGCCGTGGTCGTGGTGTGGTACTGGGCGCTTCGCCGACCCGAGCCGCAGGCGCGGCTTGGCTGGGGGCGCGCGGTGCGGTGGGGCGCGGAGTAGGCGTCCGCTGTGCCGGAACTGGCGGCGGGCTCAATGGTGCCGCTGGGGCTGTGGGAGCTGACGGGGCGGCCGGTGAGGTCGCTGCCGGTGACTCAACGGCCACCTCTACCGGAGCCGGCTCGGCTGCGGTAGGCGCCGCATCGGCAGTCTTCGCAGCCGCCGCTTTCTTCGTTGTCTTCTTCGCTGGGGGTGGCGGCTCACTCGCCAGCTTTTCCTTGAGTCGCCTCTCGACCGGCGCCTCCACAGTTGAGGAGGCCGATCGTACGAACTCACCCATGTCCTTCAGCATGCTGAGGACGGTCTTGCTCTCGACTCCGAGCTCTTTCGCAAGCTCGTAGACACGGACCTTTGCCACTGCTCTCCTTGTTGGCGGTCCGGGTCTAGATTCCGGACCAGTTAGTTGTCGAACATGCTCACTGAGCGGTTCTCATCGAGTGGTCATGAGCGTTGTGCCCACCTTCTGGTTCGGCTCTCGCGTACGCGAGTGCTTTGCTCGTCTCATCCACTCCCTGCGGAGTGGATGCATTGGAGAACTCTATGCCCAGCCGCGCGCACCTGTCTAAGTGAGCGCGTCAAGGAACTTCCGAATCGTGACAGCTGCTCGCTGTCCATCGATCTCCGAACGTAGAGCCCTCCCCAGGCTACGTCGCTTGAGAGCTTGCTCAAGGCATCCCGGCCTCGGATGTAGGTACGCTCCCCGGCCAGGCAGGATCTGCCGATGGTCAATCGCTATCGACCCGTCATGGGCCACAATGCGAAGCAGCTGCCGCTTCTCGGCTCGCTCCCGGCACCCTATGCACGTGCGAACAGGAGCGGACACCGAAACAGGCTAACGTGGCAGACCGTACGGAGTATTCCGAATCACGTGTGCGTGCCGGCTCAGAGCGGCTACGGATCCGTCTCATGTCGCTCATGTCGCGTTTGCCGTCTCAAGGCGGCTCACGAGTGCTGATTGAGGTGAAACTCCCTACGTTTGCCATCTTGAGACGGCAGCCGCCAGCGGGTCGGGAAGTGCAGCCGCCATTCTGGCTTGAAGGTCTTGCGGATCCCGACGGCTCCGCAGCCGAGAAGCGCGTCTCGTACGCGCTCAAGGGTCCGTAGAGGCTCACGATAGATGCCATCTGAGGTGACGATCACCAGCCGCCAGCGAATCTGATCCAGCTCCTCTCGTCGGAAGATGTCAGTAAGCCATTGACCGGTGTCCTCGGCATGCTGTCGGCCGTCGTGCTCAAGAATCAGCTGAAGGTAGTCGTACGCCATGTCGTAACGTCGGCGCCATGAGCCGTCAGGGGCGCGAATGATCATATTCACACGTGGCTCGGGAAGGCCGGCAAGCACCACAAGCAAGCGGAGCCGGGTCTCCTGCGGTGAGTCGACACCTTCACGTGCCAAAGATGCGGCCCTGCGGGCGAGCCTGCAGCCTCGACCGCTCCATTGGCCGGCCGCCTCAATTAACAGCGCGGGTGATGTATGGCCAGCCTTGATCAAGCCGTCGGCTACGACGACCAGGTCGACAAGCCCGACCCCGAACCCGGCGAGGTCCAAGAAGGTCTGCTCCGGAGTCGAGATGGGTAGCCCCTTGCGAAGCGTGATTTGGGCCGCGTCCTTGCGGTAATGCGAGCTAACTCCTTGGCGAACGAGGCGCCCACATGCTGACGGCAAGGTCACGTGGGTCGCGCCGTCTGCCGGCGGAGCGGCTCCCCACAACTCGGCCGCCGTGTGATGGCTGATGAACGAACCGCTCGGCACCAGCCTGATGACGGCCTTTGCCCTTAGCAACGGGGTGATGAGGACTTCACGGGCGACATAGGTATCCCAGAAGATTTTGTGAAACCGCTTGCTGAGCAACATCTCTGGAGTCAAACCGGCCGCTCGGGCCTCTGCGCGACTGAAGGGCTGGCGTGGATCAAACCGATGTTGACTCTGTGCTGGTACGAACATGAGCACGATCCTGAGTGCTCCAGGCCGCGTCGCCGCTCTCGTCAACACAATCTGTGGAAAACTCTCGGCCGGTCTCCGATCGAACGTGAGCCGTCTCGAGACGGCTCGCGAGGGTCAAAACACCACACGGGACACTGGCCAGCCGTCCCAAGACGGCAAACGTGCGTTACGGGCGGGGGTTGTCATTCTGGCGCCGTGTCTGGCCGGATGTCGATACGCCAACCCGTAAGCCGTGCCGCGAGCCGGGCATTTTGACCCTCACGCCCGATCGCAAGGGACAGCTGATAGTCGGGTACCACAACTCGTGCAGCGCGCAGGTTCTCATCCACCACGGTCACCGAGGTCACCTTGGCCGGTGACAGCGCGTGACCGACAAACGTCGCCGGGTCGGGAGAGTAATCGATGATGTCGATCTTCTCTTCGTTCAGCTCGTGCATGACCGCGCGTACCCGCTGTCCCATCGGCCCGATGCAGGCACCCTTCGCGCTGACATCTGGGTTGTGGCTGACGACCGCGATCTTGCTGCGATGACCGGCCTCGCGCGCCACGGCCTTGATCTCAACCGTCCCGTCGGCGATCTCAGGCACCTCAAGCTTGAACAGCTTCTCGACCAGTCCCGGATGCGTCCGCGAGACGATCACCTGCGGGCCGCGGAGTTCCTTGCGCACTGACACCACATAGACGCGGATCCGAGTTCCGTGTGCATAGCGCTCACCAGGCACCTGCTCAGCCAACGGCATGATGGCCTCGATCTTGCCAAGATCAACGAGCACGGTGCGACTGTCGCTTCCCTGCTGCACCACTCCGGAGACGATGTCACCCTCAACACCCGAGAAGTGACCGTATTTCTGCTCATCTTCGGCATCTCGCAGCCGCTGCATGATCACCTGGCGGGCTGTGGAGGCCGCTACCCGTCCGAAGCCAGCCGGTGTGGTGTCGTATTCGCCGATCTTCAGACCGTTCTCGTCATACTCAGGCGCCAACACCAGGACGTGCCCGGTCTTGCGGTTGAGTTCCACCCGGGCACCGTGCACCGCACCCTCGCTCTTCTCGTACGCGGTAAGCAGCGCGTCCTCGATCGCACTGGCCAGGACCTCGAACGGCAAGTCCTTCTCCCGCTCCATCAGCCGCAGCACGGAGATGTCGATGTCCATCTCAACCCT
>JAICEV010000242.1 GCA_025923975.1 Propionibacteriaceae bacterium | reverse complement strand
TGTCGACAGCAGTCGGTAGACCGCCTGGCTGAAGACCAGGTTGCCGGTGTTGTTCCCGATGAGATTTTGCCGATACGTGGCATCAGCGTCCGCCACGTTGAACGGATTCTTATGCGAACGGATCAAAATTTGAGGCATAAGGGGGCATCCTCGTGTCAGGGTAGAGCCTGCCTCGGGGAGTTTAGGACACCGCGAGCCGGCAGGTGGCCGAAATGGCAAAAAAGCGCCCGAGTCGCAGTTCGTGTCGCATTCTGCCGGCGAAATCGTGTCGGCGGCTCCGGCTAGTGTCTCGGCATCGTGACAGGTATGACTCGGCAGAATGTGCTGCGCCGCCGGCTGGGTACCCAGCGGCTGGCGGGTGACAAGCTGCCGACCGCGGCGGACGTCGTCCGGCTCCTGTGTTGCGTGCAGTCGCAGGAGTATGCCCATGCGCTGTGGTCGCTTGGCATGCGGACCTCCGGTTCCACGGCTGCTGACGCGCAGGCCGAGTTTGATCGTGGCGACTTTCTCCGCACCCACGTCCTGCGCCCGACCTGGCATTTTGTGGCGGCCGAGGACATTCGCTGGATCTTGGAGGTGACGACGCCCCGGGTTCAGAAACTCAACCAGACCATCTACCGGCAGGTGGGTCTAGACGCGGCCGCTTTGGACCGCGGCGTTGCAGTGATCGTTGACGAGCTCGAGGGCGGCCGGTTCCGGACCCGGGTTGAACTCGGCCAGGCGTTGGCCGATCACGGCCTGGTCGCTCAGGGCGTTCGGCTCGCGTACATCGTCATGAACGCCGAGCTCGAAGGCATCATCGGCAGCGGGCCAATGCGAGGTGCGCAGCAGACCTACGTGTTGCTGGAGGAGCGGGTTCCGCGTTCAGCAGACACCACAGGAGATGTCACCGAGTTGGCCCGCCGGTTCTTTCTGGGCCACGGCCCGGCGAGGATCCAGGACCTAGCCCGCTGGTCCTCCCTCACCATCGGCCAATGCCGCGAGGCGGTCGATGCGGTCAAGAATCAGCTCGACACCATCACCGTCGATGGAGTTGAGCTGTGGTTCGATCCCGACTCCCCATGGCCGGCTGGATCGTCAGGTGCACTGCTGCTGCCGCTCTACGACGAGGTCACCCTGAGCTATCCAGTGATCAATTTCCCGCAAGCGGACAGCCATCCGCATCAGCCGGGGCAGGATCTGTTCGTAGGCTGCGTGATCATCGCTGAGACCAATGTCGGTACCTGGCGGCGCACAGTGCAAGGTCGGAAAATGATCATGGAGATCGCCCTGGCTCCAGATGTGGCAGCCCGCTCAGGAGCGCTGCTGGAGGATGCAGCCAACAAGCTGGCCAGCTTTGCTGGAAAGCAGCTGGAGCTGACAATCATCGGCTGATGCTGCGCCTTCTCTCTAGCACGTGCGGGGCCGGGCGCCTAGCGGCGCTCGCAGAGCACGAGGGCCGATAGGGTGACGTGCAGCTAGGCGAGGAGGAATCGTGACCGTGCAGCCAGCCGGACATACCGTCCTAGCGTCGGCGGACAGCGACGTTTATGCTTCGCTCCGCAAGCGTCCCAGCTCGCGCGCGGAGCGGTATGCGATGGGCCGCGCGCTGCGGCGCGAGGTGCCACGCAAGAGCCTGGCAAGATGGCAGCCATCGGCTGATCGTCTCGATCCGATCCAGTTGATCATGGAGTCACACGAGGGGCGCCTCGACTGGCTGATTCCGGTCCGGGTGGCCCGTATGGTGACTTCGCCGTACGGCTTCCTGCGCGGCACGGCGATTGTGATGGCCGACGATGTTGCGCGACTTCCGGCAACCGGCATCAACCCGGTCGTCTGCGGCGACTCACATCTGGGCAACTTCGGCTTCTACGCCTCACCCGAGGGCGAGCTGGTCATCGACCTGAACGACTTCGATGAGGCGCATCCGGGCAGTTGGGAATGGGACCTCCGCAGGTTGGTCGCCAGCATCTGGGTGGCGGGCCGGGAAAACGGCTCGTCCGAGAACCAGTGCCGCTCGTCTGTGCTGGCGTGTGTCGCGGCGTACCGGAGTGAGGTCCGATTCCTCGCGGACCAGCCGCTGCTGATGCGCAGTTACAACCGTCTCGATGTCAGTCGACTGCACGAGACCGCTACTGAGAAGTCGCTTCGTGAGGAGATCGAACGGTCCGCCAAGCGTGCCCGCTCACGCACCAGCGACCGGGCGCTTCCCCGCTTCACCGCCGAGCATGACGGCAAGCGGCAGATCGTCGAGGATCCGCCTTTGATCACCCGCGTGAGCGACGAAGCCTACGAGGCGATCGCGGAAGGGCTGGATGAGTATCTTCAGACCTTGGCGCCGCATTGGCAGCGCGCACTCGGCGGCTACACCTTGATCGATGTAGCGCACAAAGTGGTCGGGGTCGGCAGCGTGGGCTTGCGAGCGTACGTGGCGCTGCTGGAGGGGAGCAGTCCTGACGACGTGGTCTTCCTGCAGCTCAAGCAGGCTCGTCGCTCGGTCTTGGCGAAATATGTACACGGCGATTCGGCGTGGCACGCCCACCAGGGTCAGCGCGTTGTGGAGTACCAGCAGGCGCTGCAGACCGTCAGCGATCCGCTACTCGGCTGGACCACGATCGACGGACTGCAGTACTACGTGCGGCAGTTCCGCAATATGAAGGGAACCATCCCGCTCGACGCGATTGATCCGGCGGCGCTCACCGACTACGCCGGGATTGTCGGTCATCTGCTGGCCAAGGGTCATGCTCGAACCAGCGGAGCGTCCATGATTGCCGGCTACGCAGGCGCCTCAGACAGACTGGATCAGGCGCTGGCGAAGTTCGCGCGGGCCTACGCCGATCAGACCGAGGCTGATCATGCAGAACTTGTGAAGGCGGTGCGTCGAGGGGTGTTTCCGGTGACTGAAGGCGCGCTGCAGCGGACCGGCTCAGCGTTTCGCCCGTGAGGTACGGCTGCCGCAGATCCTCACCGGGAACGGCCGGGTCGCCACAGCAGGCCTAGCGCGACTGCGGCGAGGGCAGCAACGCTAAGCGCTCCAATTCCCGCGATGGCGAAACCGCGAGTGAGCAACCGATCGGTGTTGGTAGATCTTTCCTCCCGGTCGGATGCCCCATAGAGCGGCGGTCTGGGTCGGCCGAGCACCGGAGGCCCCACACCGGTGGGCAGGTTGCCACTGCACAGCGTGGTGATGAGTCGGCTGACGGCTCGATCACCCTCTCCTTCAATGCCCTCGATTGCGAAGATCACCCAGGTGCTACCAAGTTCCGGGTCTAGGCCGCAGCTGTCGGCGTGATGTCTGGACGCCACCAGCTGCTCTCGGTAAACCGTGCCCTTGTAAACCCAATCGACGACGAAGCGGATGTCGGTACGCGCGACATCACCGCGGCCCACGATTTCCTTGTTGATCACCGTGCCGCGGAAGACAGCATCCGCTTCCCGTAGCGCACGGGTTGTCGAGATGCCTGCGCAACTACAGGCGAAGGCTGGCGTTGTATTGACAAGCGCGGCGGAGGTGCCGAGCAGCAGTGAGGCCACCATCACGACAAGGCGCAGCGTGAGGCTCCTCACGTGGCAAGTCTCGGTTGCGTTGCGGCGGAACACAAACGGTTGGGGCTCCTCGGAGAGGGGCCGGCCAAAATGCAGTGCGAGCGGAAGGCGGCTGGCCCGTAGGATCGGATGTCGCGTAACTCATCGAAAGGGACATCAGCTCGTGATGCGCACCCACGGCGCAGGTACTCTCCGTGCCGAGCACACCGGAACCTCTGTGACCTTGACGGGCTGGGTAGCTCGCCGCCGCGATCATGGTGGGGTCGCCTTTCTTGATCTTCGGGACGCATCTGGTGTTGTTCAGGTTGTGGTGCGTGACGAGATGCTGGCCGCATCGGGCGCCCATGATGTGCGTAACGAATACTGCATCCTGGTTACTGGCGAGGTCGAGTTGCGGCCCGAAGGTAATGCCAATCCCGAACTGCCCACCGGAGAGGTCGAGGTAGTAGCAGCGGAGCTCGAGGTACTGAGCCCGTCCGCGCCGCTGCCCTTCCAAATCGACGAACGAGTCAATGTCGGCGAGGAGATCAGGCTCAAATATCGGTACCTCGACCTGCGTCGCCCTGCGCCGGCAGCCGCACTCCGGTTGCGCAGTGAGGTCAATCGGGTGGCTCGTACGCTGCTCGCCGAGCGCGGCTTCGTCGAGATTGAGACGCCGACCTTGACGCGTTCTACCCCGGAGGGTGCGCGCGACTTTCTGGTTCCGGCGCGGCTCCAGCCCGGCTGCTGGTACGCGCTGCCGCAGAGCCCGCAACTGTTCAAGCAGCTGCTCATGGTGGCCGGCATGGAGCGCTACTACCAGATCGCCCGGTGCTACCGCGACGAGGACTTCCGGGCCGATCGGCAACCTGAGTTCACCCAACTCGACATCGAGATGAGCTTTGTCGACCAGGATGATGTGATCGAACTGACTGAGGCGTTGATCACTGCGATCTGGCGCTTGATCGGCGTCGAGGTCGCGACACCGCTGCAACGGCTGTCGTATGCGGACGCGATGAACCGCTTTGGCACTGACAAGCCAGACCTGCGATTTGGGCTCCAGATCGTTGAGTTGACGGACTTCTTCGCTGAGACACCATTCCGGGTGTTCCAGGCTGAGTACGTCGGTGCGGTGGTGATGCCGGGTGGTGCCGGCCAGCCGCGTAAGCAGCTGGACGCCTGGCAGGAGTTCGCCCGGCAGCGTGGCCACCGCGGTCTGGCGTATGTCTTGGTCGGTGAAGATGGCGAGCTGGGCGGACCGGTAACCAAGAACCTCTCGGAATCGGAGCGCGGCGGGCTCGCTGCCGAGGTCGGTGCCAGCCCAGGGGACTGCATATTCTTTGCGGCCGGTCCACGTGCCCTGGCACAGTCGCTGCTCGGTGCCACGCGGCTGGAGATCGGCCGTCGCGTTGGACTGATCGACGAGAACGCCTGGGCGTTTTGCTGGGTCGTCGATGCTCCACTGTTCGAGCCGGCGAATGTCGCCATGGCGGCTGGTGATGTCACAGTCGGAGCCGGCGCCTGGACCGCGGTACACCATGCATTTACGGCACCACAGGACATGGAGACCTTCGACAGCGATCCCGGATCAGCGCTGGCGTACGCCTACGACATCATCTGCAACGGCAACGAGATCGGCGGCGGCTCGATCCGAATTCATCGTCGTGACATCCAGGAGCGGGTGTTCGCTGTGATGGGGTTGCCGAAGGAGGAGGCGCAGGAGAGGTTCGGTTTCCTGCTGGATGCGTTCAACTATGGCCCGCCGCCACACGGCGGGATCGCCTTCGGGTGGGATCGGATCTGCGCCCTCTTGTCAGAGACTGACTCGATTCGGGAGGTAATCGCTTTCCCGAAGTCCGGCGGAGGCGTCGACCCGCTGACCGATGCTCCGGCGCCGATCACTCCCGAGCAGCGCAAAGAGGCGGGGATCGACGTCCAACCGGAGGTCTGAGAGCAAGTCCGATCCCGTAGCACTTTGTGATCGCCATTTACGACGGACGCGAGTAAATTTAGGCGCCGGAGTCGCAGCCGCCCGAGGCGAAGGGAACAGGTATGACCGCGAGATTCTTGACCGCTCAGGACGCGAACTGGAACCTTGAACGCGGCGCTTTCAACCTCTTGGTCGACCAGCAACCGGCTGGAATTGCGGTGCCGCGGAATGCCGACGAGGTGAGGGATGTGGTTCGTTCCGCAGGCGCCGACGGCAAGCGCCTCGCCGCTCAGTGCACCGGACACAATGCGATACCACTTGGCTCGCTCTCCGACACCGTGCTCTTGCGCACGACGGGCCTCGGCGGAGTCCAGGTCGATGCCGATGCCCGGACTGCTCGGGTCGGTGCCGGAGCCCTCTGGGGTGATCTTGTGTCCCAGGCGTCGGAACAAGGCCTGGCCGCACTGCACGGCTCCGCCCCCAATGTCGGCATCACCGGCTACACACTCGGTGGCGGCGTCAGCTTCTACGCTCGCAAGCACGGCCTTGCCTGTAACCGGGTGACCGCGATCGACATAGTCACTGCCGGCGG
>JAICEV010000241.1 GCA_025923975.1 Propionibacteriaceae bacterium | reverse complement strand
TGGCAGCGCTCGCCAGCTCGGTGGCTGGCCTGTTTCTCGGCGTAGCCGGCGGCGCGCTTATCCTGTCCGGTCGGCGACGAGACGGCGTGACGCTGGGGGTAAGTGCACTGGTCCCGACCATTGCTGTCGGGCTGGCGTTTGGCAACGGCGGGCGTCAATCGTTCGCAGAGAAGCACGCCCTGATCGGTTTCCTGGTCTGCCTAGCAGTAGCCGGACTGTGTTGGCGTCGTCCGATTCTTCGATGGGGTGCGCTGTTATCGGCCGCGATGGTCGCTGCGGCGTATCTGCTACCAACGCCTGTGGGTACGAACGCATTACGCCTGCCCGAGTTGTTTGCTGCACCGATCATTGTCGCGGTCGCGACCATACCTCTGGTCGCCCTCATTGCCGCCACCGCGAGCGTGATCGCGCTGATACCACCGTTAACCATCACCGAGGTGCGAGAGCGGGGTGATCCGGCGCTCAGTGCAGAGTTTTACGCGCCCCTTGTTGACCAGCTGATAGCTCGTCGGGCTGACGGACCCATTGAGGTCATTCCGGCACAGCGACGCGGCGAAGCCGCCGCCGTGGCACCGGTGGTTCCACTCGCACGAGGGTGGTTGCGACAGGTCGACATCGAGCGCAACCCCATCTTTTACGACGGAACCCTCAACGCGGACACGTACCGAGCATGGCTTGACGACAACGCCATCTCGTATGTGGCAATCTCGCAGGGGCCGTATGACTGGGCGGCGCCTAATGAAGCAGCCTTGGTGCGCGGCGGGTTGCCGTACTTACAGGCAGTGTGGTGGAACCAAACGTGGACCCTCTACGCCGTTGCAGACCCGCGGCCAGTCGTCTCGCCTCCGGGAAAAGTCGTCGCTCGTGATGCCGTTTCCCTAACGGCGTCCCTGCCTGAGCGGGGTGAATATGTAGTGCGCGTGCGCTGGTCCAGGTACTTGACTACCTCCATTGGATGCATGCGACCCACTGAAGATGGATGGTCAATGGTCGTGGTTGAGCGGCCGGGCACCGCGAGAATCGAAGGCAGTTTGAGTCCTCGTCATTGTTGATCAAGTACTGACAGCCCACCTTCTCCGCCTAGTTGACCCACGACGCAACCTGTTGCGGAGGCGAGACGAGTGCCGAATGCCAGAGGCCGCGTGCGGTATAATTCGTCGCAGTTATTGCTCTTCGAGCAATTTGCAGGGGTCAGAAACCCAGGCCTCAAAAACTTCAATTCAGGACCAGGAGTAAGCGGGCGCATGGCGGCTCGTAAGGCTACAGTCAGCATGAAAGATGTCGCCGCGCTGGCGGGTGTTTCATTGGGCACTGTCTCCAATGTCTTGAATTCGCCAGATATTGTTGCTGAGCCGACACGACGGCGAGTAGAGCTTGCCATTGCAAAGCTCGGTTGGATACCGAATGAGCCGGCACGGCAACTTCGGGCGGGCCGCAGCCGCTCCATCGCTATGGTGGTCATGGATATCGCCAATCCTTTTTATACGGATTTGGTTTTGGGCGCTGAGAACTGCGTACAGGAACGCGGCTATGCCGTTCAGGTGGCCAATAGCGCACAAGATGCTGAGCGGGAAACCGCCCAATTGCTGATACTCATGCAACAAAGGGTGCGGGGTGTGCTGCTCGCACCCATCTGGGGCCTCGATGATCGGGTCAGGCAACTCAAGCTACGCGGAATCCCGGTTGTGCTGATGGATCGTGCGGGAAATGCCTCGGACTTCTGCTCGGTGTCCACCGACGATGTTGAGGGTGGTCGGCTGGCAGTGGAACACCTGCTCGACCAAGGTCACACGAAGATTGCATTGGTTGGTGGGCCTGGAAATCTCCAGCAAGTTCGTGATAGACGGCTGGGCGCCGAGCTTGCGAGCTCACGACATGAGATATCAGCCAGATTCCTCGTCATCTCCACGCCGCATCTCGATGTGGATGCCGGCATTCGAGCGGCCGAGGACATAGTGTCGCTCCCAGATTGGGAGCGGCCAACAGCAGTTTTTGCTGCGAATGATTTGCTGGCCATCGGTTTGCTACAGGGATTTGTGACTGCTGGATTGCAGGTCCCAGATGATATGGCGATTGTTGGGTACGACGATATTGCATTTGCTGCTGCGGCTGCCGTTCCGTTGTCGTCGGTCCGTCAACCTCGACTCGCTATTGGCTGCCGGGCGGCCGAGCTGCTTTTTGATGAAATTGAGGCGATCGACCGCGACGAATCTCATGATCATCAGCAGATTCGCTTTACTCCAGAATTGGTGGTACGCCGCTCCAGTGCCAAGAGCGGCAATCTCCAGGAAGTCGTTGGCACCTAGCCCTGGAGCCCCGCTTTCAACAGCAGTTCGACCGACGAGCTAGCAAGCCGTCAGCCCTTGACCGAGCCTGCGGCCATGCCTTCGACGATCTTGCGGTTGAAGAAGATGAACATGATCAACGGTGGAATGGTGACCAGCAAGATAGTGGCGAACAGCAGGTTGGATTGGGTGGTGAACTGGCTCTGGAAGTTGAGCAGGGTGAGCTGCACGGTGGCGTTCTCGGTTCCCGGCAGGAAGTAGAGCGGGTGCTGGAAGTCGTTATAAATGAGTACTGACTGAAGGATGATCACCGTCATGATGACCGACCGCAGCACCGGGAAGATGACCCGGAAGAAGATCTGCACGGGTCCGGCCCCGTCGACGACTGCGGCCTCGTCCAGTTCTCGTGGCACAGTGGCCCGCGGTGCTCGCAGCTACCAGCGCAACGCGGCGCCGTGCTGTCTTAGTGAACTTCATGGAACCTCCAGGATTTAAAGACACTGAGCGGAGAGTTTGACCCTGGGCCAGACTGCTGCCTGAAGCGTTTCAATCGGGAACGCTAGTGTACCGCTGATACCCCGGTCAACCCGTAGTGATGCAGTTATTGCGTTTTGTTAGCGGATAGTGGCCCGGCGTTGACCCGCCATCTCGTGGTCGGCGGAGTCACGGCGGCCACCCGCCCGCGGCGATATACCAACTTGGGCGGAGTGCTGGCCGTGAAATGTTTCACGCTCTGATGGCACTAGCTGACGTGCAGTGGCAGCGGTCATCTCAGACCAGAGTCGAGGTGAGACGATGTCGGCCGCTGCCAACCTCCTGTTCTTGGGTGCCGGGCAACTGGACTAGAGCCGTCACCCCTTCTGGAATGGAGAAGTCAAGATCGATCGGTCCATCGCCGTCCCGCGACCACGACACCGAAATCTTTCCGTGGTTCGTTTCCAGAGAGGAATGTGCCCAGTGAATGTCGCCGCCAGGCTGAGGAGCAATCAGCACCTTGGAATAACCAGGCTCGAGCGGCACGAGGCCACCAATGACTTGATGCATCCAGTACGCCACCGCGCCCAGAGCGTAGTGATTGAAGCTCGTCATCTGCCCCGGATTGATGGTGCCGTCAGGCAGCATTGAGTCCCATCGCTCCCAGATAGTTGTCGCACCCATCGTGACCGGATAGAGCCAGGAAGGGCATTCCGTCTGCAACAGCAGTCGGTACGCGGTGTCGAGGTGGCCGGTCTTGGTCAAGGCGTGCGTGACGAACGGCGTACCCGCGAAGCCAGTTTGAATGTGGTAGCCGCTCTTGGCCACCAGCTCGTCAAGCCGGCTTCCCGCGACCTCCTCCTCGTCAGGATCGAGCAGCCCGAAAATGATGGCCAGTGCGTATGTTGTCTCGGCATCACTGTGGATGTGGCCTTCAGCCCTGACGTAGTGGTCGTTGAATGCGGTTCGAGTGTGGTCGGCAATGTTGCCGAAGTGCTCAGCGTCCTCATGACGGCCGAGGAGGCGTGCGACATCTCGCACGATGTGCGCGGACCGGTAGAAGCAGGCCGTCGCTACCACGCCGTTATCGGCCCTGCTCATTCCCGGCTCGTCGGGAGGTGCCGTGGGATCTAGCCAGTCGCCGAACTGGAAGCCCTCATCCCATAATCCTGTCGGGGACAGTAGCGATTCGACGCGTCGGACATGGGACGCCATCGAGTCGAATTGATCAGCAAGCACTTGGCGATCCCCATATGCCCACCACAGTGCCCATGGCACCCAGACAGCGGCATCGCTCCAGATCGCGGTGCTATCAGGGACCGGCCAGTGCTTAGGACGCTCGACATACTTCAGGATGTCTGGCACGACCGCGGGCACGCGACCGTCCGCTGCCTGCTGCTCTGCAGCCAGATCCTGCAGCCAGTCTCGAAGAAAATCGTCCACATCGAATAGGTAGGTGGCGGTGGGTGCAAAGACAGCGATGTCACCCGTCCACCCGAGACGCTCGTCCCGCTGTGGGCAATCGGTGGGCACGTCGAGGAAGTTTCCGCGTGTTCCCCAGACAACGTTCCGGTGCAGCTGGTTGAGCAGCTCGTTAGAGCACTCGAACTCGCCCGTGCGCCGCAACTCAGACGAAACCACAACGGCTGTCAATGTGTCCTGAGCCTGTCGCAGGGCGTCAGCGCCACCAGGCCATCCGTCCACCTCGACATAGCGGAAGCCATGGAAGGTGAATGTTGGCTCGAATACATCGTCTCCGCCGCTGAGAATGAAGCGGTCGGTCGCCTTGGCGCTGCGCAGCGGCCAGGTTCCCAGTTCCTCGTTCTCAAGTACCTCGGCGTGCCGCAGTGTGATCGTCGTACCGGCTGGGCCGTGCACATGGACCCTCAGCCACCCCACTAAGTTCTGCCCGAAATCGACCAGCGTCTTGCCTCTCGGGGAAGTCCAGATCTTGATCGGTCGAAGCTCTTCCTGTCGCCTGACTGGAGGACCGATATAGGGAGTCAGAATGTTGAAGTCGAGTTCGGCCCGGTGTACGCCGGTCCAAGACTCATCGGAGAAGCCACGCTCCAACCAGGCGTCCGAGTAGCGCCGCGCATCGATTGCCTGTCCGTCATAAAGGTCGTTGAACACCACGGCAGAGGGCCCCGTCGCCCAGCTTTCGTCGGTCACCACGGTCTGGATATAGCCGTCGGAAAACTCGATCTCCAGCTGTGCGATGGCTGCAAGCTCCTTGCCGTACAGGGCCCTGCCGCCGCTCCAACCGAGCCGTCCCCGAAACCAACCATTGCCCAGCGCAATACCCAGCACCGACCTCGGCTGAAGTAGGGCACCTACGTCGTAGCTGCGGTAGCGCAGCCGCCACTCATAGCTGCTCCATCCGGGACTAAGCACGTCGTCGGAGACAGGCTGGTCGTTGAGATAAGCCTCAAAAATCCCCTGTGCCGTGGCGTGCAGGGTGGCACGGGTGACTGGCCCATGACCCTCCTCCAACGCGAATTCCGTACGTAGCAGCGGTGCCCCGTCGAAGTCCTCGTTCGGGGCGATGGGCAGTGCAGACCAAGTAAGGGACATGTGTTCCTTTCGGTATCAGATTGCGTTCGATCGCAGCGAGCTGCGTCGGGGGATGAGGTGAGGATCCAGCATGACCGTTCGGTGCACGTGGCCGGAGCCCTGGCGGATCTCCTCGAGGAGCAATTCGATGGCCAGCTCACCCATCCGATACCCCGGCAAACTCACCGTGGACACCGGGATGCTGCTCTCTGAGGCGAAGTGATTGTCGTCGTAGCCGACGACGATCAAGTCATCGGGTACTCGGATTCCGAGATCGGTCGCCGCCTGGATAACGCCGACGGCGAGCAGATCTGAAGGACACACCACCCCATCCACTGACTGGAACAGCAACACTTGGCGTCCGACTTCACGACCGGCGCTGATCGCTAGGTCGGGCGCGTCAACCACTCCGAGGCTGGCGCCTGCTTCGGCAACGGCCCGCTCTACACCTGCCAGGCGCCGGCGGATTAGTCGCAGGTCCGGGCACCCGGCGAGGAAGACGAGCCTGCGTGCTCCTCGACCGAGGAGGTGGGTGGCAGCGAGATAGCCCCCCCCAGTTCCTCGTTGACCATGACACTGCACGTGAGCGGGTCAGGCGACGTCGCAATCACAAGAACGACTGGGCGCCCGTGGCCAAGGACCGCGTGTGCGACGTCAAGAGGCTCTTCCATCGGAGTCAGCAAGACGCCCGCGACTCGGGCTTGGTCGAAGAGCTCCAG
>JAICEV010000240.1 GCA_025923975.1 Propionibacteriaceae bacterium | reverse complement strand
TGGCACCTGCGTTGCCGCGTAGCTGGTCCGACATGACAATCGTGCCGGCGAACTTGCCGGCTACCGCGACATAGACTGCGAGCTGGCCGCTGTGCAGCGTAACTGGTTCCACCCCGGAGGCGTTCTCGCCAACAAAGCTGCGTTTACCAACCGCTACGGTCCCCTCCGGGAGTTCTGCCAGCACACCATGCGTGGCGTGCTCCTGCGCCGTTGCCGCCTTCTGCAAGCTCAGACCTCGGGCTTCGGCGGCTGCCAGCACCGACGCCGCCAAAACGTGCGAGGAGTACTGCTCGGCTGAAGCAGCCAGCGCAAGTAGCTCATTGGCGGTCAGCGGCGGGACCGGGTTGACTGCATCCAGGGCGGGTTGCCCGTACGTCAGAGTGCCGGTCTTGTCGAATGCCACGGTACGGATCCCGGCCAGTTGCTCGAGCGTGCCGCCACCCTTGACAATGATGCCGTCCCTGGCGGCCCGGCTCATCCCGCCCATGAACGCGACCGGTGCAGCAATGAGCAACGGACACGGCGTCGCCAGCACGAGCACCTCGGCGAATCGAACCGGATCGCCGGAGACCCACCAGGCGATCCCGGCGATCAGCAACGAGACGCTGGTAAATGGCACGGCATACCGATCAGCCAGCCGCACTAACGGTGCCCGGCTCCGGCTGGCCTCCTCCACCAGCGCAACGATCCGCTGGTACTGGCTGTCCTCAACCCGGGCGATGGCTCGGATCACAATGGCGACCCCGCCGTTGAGCGAGCCACTCAGCAAAGCATCGCCGGTACGCCGGGTAACTGGCAGGCCCTCACCGGTCAGCGAGGACTCATCCAGGCTCGCCTCCGGCGAGAGCAGCTCGCCGTCGACCGGCACCACCTCGGACGGCCTGACCAGCAGCCGATCACCCGGCCGTACCTGCGTGACCGGAACATCGGAGATGTCGTCGGTGTCGGCTTGCATCAGGTGCGCAACCTGAGGCGCTCTCTCCAGCAGCGCAGTGAGCTCCTGCTTGGCCCGGCCGGCTGCGTAGTCTTCCAACGCCCGGCCACCGGAGAGCATCAAGACGATCACCAGCGCTGCCAGGTATTCCCCGACCACGACAGTGCTCACAATTGCCATCACCGCAAGTACGTCGACCCCCCAGTGACCGCGTAGCAGATCCTTGATCATTCCGATCGAAGTCTGCAGCGCAATGATCAGCGCGAACGCACTGGCGAGCCACTGCGCCGCCGTAGCGTGGTCGGATAGCAGCAATCCGACCACGATCAGACCGACCAGCACAGTGACGGCCACGATCGGGTAGCGACGCGCCAGCGCCAGGCTCCGGTTCATCCGACCGTCCTACTCAGAATCGGTTCATGCCACACTCCCACGGCGGAAACAAGTGTTCCGCCCGCGGTGGCGGATCCGTGTCCCACTTTCTCGCGCCGCAGCAGGGCCGGAGCGACCCAGCGAACCCCGTGCAGCTCGCACAGATCGCCTGGTCCGCCCTGGCCCCGGCTGTCCTGCTGACTGCGCTCGGCTGGTGGGGCATCGCTGGCTTCACCAGGCGTTCCACCTGGCGAAGCCTGGTCCCGTTCCTGCCGCTGATCCTGATCCTCGCGGTACCACCGATATTGCAGCTGGTGTTCGAGCCGCGTGACGCCAGCCACACCCCCGGCTACTACACCCTGGTCGCGGTCAGCGCGCTCGCAGCGGGGTTCGGCACGGAAGCCACCCACCGCGGAGTGGTGCTGCAGACACTGCTGCCCCGAGGGCGCCTGCGTGCCGTGATGTTCTCATCGGTCCTGTTCGGGGCAGTGTTCATCGCCCCTCTTGCCGCAGGCCAGGACCCGGTCCTCCTCGGCGTCCAGGCGCTGGCCACCGTCGGCATCGGCGTCGCCTTCGCAGCCCTCGTGGTCGTGACGGGCACGATCTGGCCCCTGGTGGTCATCAGCGCCGCAATGTCCATCCCCGTGGGTATCCAGAATGACTTCCCGGCAGCACTGGACTCCGGCGTTCTGGTCGGCAGCCTGACAGTGGGTGCGCTCTCCGCCGCCTACGGCATCTGGCTGCTGCACCGGGACCAGCACCGGCACGCCGCCCACTCGGGCGAGGACGACCAGTTCTCACCACCGCAGGAACCATCGGCAGCCTAGATCAGTAAGGGGGCTCCTCGACCTCTCCCCTGCGTGCTGGATTCCCTCTGCGTCCACCACTGCGTAGGCAGACGCAGGAGTGCCAGAGGCCGGGCCCCACGTCCAGCACCGGCCCGACTCCGGTCGTTGGCGATGCCTGTCACTGGCCCTTATTCGACACGGAGCGCTGCGTCCCCGGGGTCATGTTCGTCCGCGGGGCCATGTTCGTTGAGGAAGGCATGGCCGACACCCGGCCACCGACAAGCCGTTTACTCCACCGCAGGGATCGAGTCCCGGGCCAGCGGGCCGACCCGGTAGCGCAGCCAGACGAGCCCAGGATCGAAGGTCTCGACATCCTGTAGCGCCATCGGTAGAGCGGGCGGCGGGTCCGCGCCGAACCAATAATGAGATCCGGAATCAGTCAGACATGAGTGAACCAGCAGGCTCACCTCATCCACCAGCCGCAGGTCGAGTAGGGCCCGGGTCAGCTGCCCACCGCTGTCGACTCTGACCACTCGGGCGCCCGTACGTGAAGCGAGCTGCGTTAACGCCTGGCGCAAGTCCACGCGGTCAGATCCGACGACGAGCTCAGGTACGGGCGGATCCCCCACCGGTTGCCTCGATGCGGCTCGGAGCGGCAGGACGCCAGACCAGTAACCGCAGTCCCGCAGTGCCTCCCACTCGCGCACCCGCCTACGACTATCGACCACGACCAAGAGCGGCGCGCCGTCCGCCGGGCCCGGCCGAGGCGCGGCAGCCAGCTCGCGCTCCTGCGCAAGGATGGTGTCAGCGCCCGTCAGCGTGATGTCCTCCTGCCAGGTCGGCAGGAGCGAATAGAAACGAGCGAGGTCGACGCTGAAGCCGGTTGTGTGCCCGTCGAGTGACACAGCGACGTGGACGACCACATATGGAGGCTTCGGATGGCGGGCCTCAGCGCGCATAGCGGTCATTTGCATCATTGGTCATTCGTTGGCCAAGAGTCCAGGAACTGGGAGCATGCGTTCATTGACCACCCTTGCGTTGTCCATCGCAAGCCAAATGTCCAGCACCCGGAAGCAAACCGGTTCGTACGTCCGAGATGAGCCGCGTGGCGTCTGCCAGTCGCGGTGGGGTCTAATGTCTGCTCCCTGTTAGCCACCAGAACCAGCGTGGGGACCGCTACCGACCGCAATTCCTCGTCCGCATAAAGCGCCGGAAATACCTTCGGCCGTGTGGGGGATGTCGGCTGCGTGTCCTCTCTTCGCTGCGTGCCGCGCCGCCCTCGCCCCACGATCCTCGTCGGGCTCACTCAGCTTTGCCGAGGCGGCGCAGGTGCGGAGCGAACGTTCTGCCGCGGCTTGCATTTCGTTGGACGGTGGACAACTCGAATTGGGTGAGGCCAGCATGTGTCAGTGCACAGGTTCGCTCAAGGCTTCAGTCGTTCAAGGATCGGCTTGGCAGATGCCGTCGAAGGTTGAGCTTTTCGACCGGATTGTGCTGATCTACAACCCGGTGAACCGGCGCGTCCCGTTGACGTTGGCCGAATCAATGCGGAGGGAGCTTGATAGCCGACTGCCCGATCTGCCGGTCGTGTTAGTGGCCACCGAGCACGCCGGCCATGCCCGCGAGCTAGCTAGCGCTGCCGCGGCGACGGGGCGCCCGTTGATCGTCGCGGTCAGCGGCGACGGCGTCTACAACGAGGTTGTGAACGGCGTCCTCGACGTGCCCGGCACCGAAGCATTGGCTGCTGTTGCGGCTGGCGGGAACGCCAACGACCACCGGCGCAGTACTAGACGGATGCCGCTGGTGGACGCGATCGTCGCCGCTCACGTTACGGGCCGCGTCCGCCATCTTGATCTGCTGCGGCTGACGGTCCGCTCAGCCGGCCGAGAGTGGAGTCAGTACGCACACTCCTACATTGGGTTAGGGCTGACGCCGTTGATGGCGGTCGGGCTGAAACGGGACCGGAAAGGGACGATCGCTGAACTGCTCTCGGTGCTGCGGACCTTCACCGAGCTCACGCCGGTGGAGATCGTCCGATCTGGAGGACGGCGGGAGCTGTACGACAGTTTGGTGTTCGCCAACGTGGCACGGATGGCCAAGTACGGTCGGCTCAGCGGGTTCGGTCGCCCCGACGATGGGCTGTTCGAGGTGGTGTCGCATCGGCACGGACGCCGATGGCGAATCGTCGCCATGGCGCTGCACGCGGTGACCATTGGGCTCGGAGCTCAGGCACGCGTCAGCCGCGTCGAATTCGCGACCGTCAACGCTGCTCCCGTCCAGATCGATGGAGAAGTCCTTCAGCTGGAGCCCGATTCGGGGCTCATCATCGACTGTGCTCCGCACGCCCTGACCACGGTCGGGTGACCCGACATCGGGGCTGACCGTGACTGATTCGGACCGCGCACCCGCGGGCGGGTCATGGTGGAGACGGCCGGCGGTGTGCCCAGACGTACTCGGTGGCCAAGATTGCGAGTCCGACAACGATCATCAGCAGACCCGGTCCTGGGAGAACTGCCAGAAGCTTTCGCGACGCAAGTTTGATCAACCTAGTGCCCAGTCCCGGGTCAGCGATGAGTGCGAGGGCATCTAGTAGCTCCGGCGTGAGGGGGTCCTCGTTCTGGCGCTGTAACCGGACTCTGCAAGGTGATCGCCCGTCGCTATACCAGTGCGGAGCTCACGACCCCCCCGGCCGATTGCTCGCCTCAACTCTCGTGTTGCTTAGTCTCGCCATGGCCCGTACCGCTTCTTACGGGCGCTGGCTCGCGGCTGTGGCATCATCCAGGACTCGCACGAGCGGCTTGGCTTCTCCTAATCGGGTTCAGACTTCTGCGAGCGCGTCGGTCCCGAACGGCCCCAGGTCCGAATTGACCTAAGTTGGCGCATACGTCGTGCTGTACGCGCCGGGCCTAAGCGGCACCGTCCACCCAGAATCCGCCCCGCGAGGTGACGTTGTTAAAACCTAATCGCCGAGCCGTGTCGTCGGCTCCGTGGAGTCCAACACACTTAAGCGCCGGTAGTACTCCTCGTCATCGATTTCGCCTCGGGCATACCGCTGATCCAGCAACTCCTTGGCCGAGGGTCTTGAGATACTGCTACCCGCGCGGCTGGGGCGCAGCAGAGCGACAACGGCCACCACGGCCAAGCCGATAATCAGCAACAGGAAGATGCCAGACGCGGCCATCATCCACCCGCCCATGCCTGGAAACATCATCGCGAGCCTCCGTACGACCCTGTACCAACGCAGGACTGTCCTGCAGCTTTCAGCTTGGCCATTTCACACCCTCTGGCCTCGAGTCGAAGGTCGTCAATCAGGAGGACGAACGTCCTGCGCTCATTGCGGAGCCGGTCGCCCAGTCGATCGAGCCGCATGTCGCACCTTTGTCCACGCGCGCATCATGCGTACGTCAACGCGCCGGGCTGGCGTCGAGCGGCCTCGCTTGGCCGGGCCCTGCAAGAACTCATGGGGTCCTTGGCCCCTGGCGCCGGAGCCGGCCTTGTTGTCCGATAGCCGTAGGCCCACTCTGGACACAGGAGGGATCGGCAATGGTGACCATCGAGTCCCAGTTCTTCGTTGCCAGGATCGGCGGCCGGGAGATCACCGACTTCCTGCTCGACTGCACGGACGACCGCTATCGACAGTGGTGGCCGGGAACCCACCTGGCGCTGCATGCGGTTTCCCGTGGTCGTGATCACGTCGGCGACGTCGTGCTCATGGATGAGTACGTGGGAAAGCGTCGGGTGCGGATGCTCGCCATCGTCGTTCACGTCGTGCCGGGTCAGAAGATCGTCTGGCAGCTGAGGAAGGGAGTCCGGTTGCCGGTCTGGCTCACCCTCGAGCTGGCCGATCGCGACGGCGGGGTCGACCTGCGGCACACGATCACGGCTGGGTTCCGTGGCGTCGGCCGGGTCCTCGACCCGCTGCTCCGGCGCTACCTCTCCGCCGA
>JAICEV010000239.1 GCA_025923975.1 Propionibacteriaceae bacterium | reverse complement strand
CCGAGGGCGGCTGTTGGCTCGTCCAAGATCAGTACCCGGGCGCCGAAGTACACCGCGCGAGCAATCGCGACACATTGCCGTTGGCCGCCGGACAGGGTTCCGATGGGTTGGTTGATGTCCTTGACAACGATGCCCATCTTGCGCAATTCCTCATCGGCGATGCGCTTCATGTCCTTGATCTTCAGCCCGCTAAGCGGGAACTTGCTTCCGCTCATCTCTGAGCCGAGGAAGAAGTTCCGCCACACTTCCATCAGGCTGACCACGGCCAAGTCCTGGTACACCGTGGCAATGCCGCGATCCAGCGAGTCACGTGGTGAGGAAAAGTGCTGTTCGGTGCCGTCGACCTTGAGCGTGCCCTCGTTGTGCGGGTGCAGGCCAGAAATGATCTTGATCAATGTCGACTTGCCAGCTCCATTGTCGCCGAGGACGCACGTCACCTCGCCGGCATTGACGATCAGGTTGATCCCCCTGAGTGCTCGGATGGCTCCGTAGGTCTTGCCAACATCGACCATCTCGACCAGAGGCTCACCTTTGTGGAGTGTCGGATCGGCATGTTCTTGCAGGGTGTCGGTCATGACCTAGCCCACCTTCCGGGTCGTCGATAGCTTTTTGATGTACATGTTCACCATCACCGCCAGCAGCAGCATGACGCCGAGGAAGGCCCGGAACCAGTTGGGATCCCAGCCGGCGTACACGATGCAGAGATTGGTCATGCCGAAGATGAAGGCACCGAGGGCGACACCGATGGCGTTGCCGAAGCCACCGGTCAGCAGGGTGCCGCCCACCACGGCCGCGATGATGTAGAGGAACTCGTTGCCTACTCCGAGGCCAGCCTGCAGAGTGTCGAACTTGTAGAGCAGGTGCATGCCCACGAACCAGGCCATGAAGGCAACGGTCATGAAGAGACCGATCTTCACCTTCCTGACGGGCACACCCACAGCGCGAGCGCTGTCAGCATTGCCACCGACCGCAAAGATCCAGTTGCCAATCTTGGTGCGCTGCAGGATCCAGGCCGCGAGGATCACGAAGATGATCCACCACAAAACGGTGATCTCCAGCCGAATTCCGCCCACTTCCCAAGCGGAGGAGAAGATCGCCTTGAGTGAGGAGTAGCCGTCCATCCGGTTGATGTTGGGCGTGGAAACCGCACCTGTGATCAGCTTGGTCAACCCGAGGTTTGCACCCTGCAGGATGAAGAACGTGCCCAGCGTTATCAGGAAGCTCGGGATGCCGGTGCGAACCACCATGTAGCCGTTGAAGAAGCCGACGGCAAGGGCGAAGATCAGCGATAAGACCGCGCCGACCCAAAGGTTCAGGCCAAGTTGGTAGCAGAACATGGCGTTGAACAGGCCTGCCGAAGTGGCCAGGACCCCGGCTGACAGATCGAACTCGCCGCCGACCATGAGCAGGCCGACAGCGACTGCCACTATGCCGATCGTCGAAGCTTGGTACAGCACGGTGGCAAAGGAGCCCGGCGACCGGAAGGCTGGGGCGACGATCAAGAAGAAGATAAAGATAACGATGGCTGCCACCAGAGCCCCAATCTCTGGACGAGCGAGCAGCCGGTTAGACAGACCGAGACTTACTCGGTTGGACGCCTCCGACGGTGCTGGCGTTGGAGGCGTCTTTACGGTTTGACTCATGGAAGGCTCCGATCGAATCTTTGGTGCGGGACCGGCAGACCATCTCGCCGGTCCCGCTACCGCGTGACTAGCGTGTGTTGTTCTGGGCGAACGGGAGGATTACGTCGATGTTGCTCTTGTCGACGAAGGATGGGCCGGTTAACACGGCCTTTCCGCCACCGATGTCATTCCCATTCTTGAGGTAAAGGTAGAGAGATGTCACGGCCATGTAGCCCTGAACGTAAGGCTGCTGGTCGATGGAGAACTCGATCTTGCCGTCTTTGATTGCCTGGGCGGCATCCGTGTTCAGGTCAAAGGTGACGAGCTTGGCGGCGCTGCCGGACTGGTCGATCGACTGGAGGGCGGCCAGTGCGATGGGGGCGCCCAGGGTGACGATGTAATCAATCGACTTGTCCTGGGACAGCTTGGCTTGCAGAGATGAGGTGACCGCCGAGACATCCCGGCCGTTGACCTGGATGTTCTCGGTATTGGCGAGACTCTTCTTAACGCCAGCACAACGAGCCTCAAGCGCCAAGGACCCTTCTTCCTGGATTACACAGAGGGCATGCTTGGCGCCCGCGTCTGAAATTCGTTTGCCTGCCGTCTGGCCGGCGAGATCCTCATCGGAGCCGAAGTACATCAATGCGCCCATGTCCTGATAAACGCTGATCCCAGTGTTGAAGCCAACTACGGGAATCTTCGCGGCCTGGGCGTTCTTCACCGAACCAGCCAGCGCGTCCGAGTAGAGCGTCGTGGCAATGGCGTCCACCTTGGAGTCAATCGCGTTCTGAATCAGCGTGGCTTGCTCGCCCACCTGCGGGTTGGCAGAGTACTTCAGCTCGGCACCCGTGTCCTTCGCCGCCTGCTCGGCGCCAGCCCTGATCTTGTCCCAGAACGTGTCCCCAGGAGCTTCATGGGTCACCATCGCGATGGTGTAACCCGAATCACCGCCACCGCCGCCCTGCTGGCCCTCTGGTTGGCTCGGAGGAGCGCCGCCGCCGCTACAGGCAGCGAGCGCGAGCAATGCGGCCGCCGCGAGGGCGGTGAGGGTCAAGCCCTTGCGAGGTCGGCTAACCGCCGAGCCCTTTGCGGATCGAATCATCTGTGATTCCTTTCGTTGTGTTTTCGGGCCATGCCCGGAGGTGGGAATGTGAGCGGGACCTCACGCCGACCGTAAGCAGTGAGGCGGGTTAGGGGCTAGAAACGAGGCGAGATCGTCGCCTAGGTGTGATGCAGGGCCCGTGGTACGGGCCGAGAGTCTTGTCACGTGTTTCCTGGCAGCACAGGCGCATGGGTTGCTGGTGATCGTACAAAGGATGGATGTGACGCCGGTTGAGAGACACACACGACCGTCCGAGGCTTTCGAGCCGAAACTCGACATACCGCGTGAGATGGGCTGCGCATTGAGCTGACCTCCAGTGTCAAAGGTCGGCGCCCGTGCCGACGCGCCCTAGCGTGGCCTATCCACTGAAACGTTGTCAAGACTTTGTTCTAACATTCTTACTTGGTCGTGACTTGGGACAACGACTAAGTGATACGCAACAAGTTGCTTACTTCGAGTACTTGGCTAGTCCCGAGGTGTCTCCACGAGCGATGTCGGAGAATATTGCCTTCGATTTGGCGGGATCCCACACGACGGCCGAGCCGGCAGATGTTGATGCTCCGGTACTGGACAAAGGCACGGTCAGCGTAAGCCCGCTTCCGCCAGAGATCTGCTTCATCGCCAGCGCCAGCAAGACCGTCTCAGGCAGTGAGGTGTCGCGACCAAGCTTGATCGCTTTGGCACTAGCCATGCAGAAGTTCCAGTAGCGGACTGGATTGAGCATTGTGGTCGGTGACGCGGCCTTGTCGGCCACGGCAGCGAGCATCTCCCGCTGTCGTTCCACGCGACCAAGATCACCACGCGGATCTGCGTTGCGCATCCGTACGTAGCCCAGGGCCTCTACACCGCTCAAGTTCTGACAACCCTTGGGCAGGTCGAGGTGGCTGTCGCGATCCTTGATCGCATTTGGCAGGCACATCCGGATGCCGCCAAGCGCGTCGATGATGTTGACGAAGCCGCCAAACCCGATCTCCATATAGCCGTCGAGACGAAGCCTGGTGTTCTGCTCGACTGTCTGCACCAGCAGCTCAGGCCCACCGAAGGCGTACGCGGCGTTGATCTTGTTTTTGCTGTGCCCGGGAATGTCTACGTACGAGTCACGAGGGATCGAAATCAGTGCCGACTTGCCGCCTGGAGGAAGGTAGATCAGCATGATCGTGTCGGTGCGCTGGCCTCCGGTACTGCCGGTACCGAGCCGCCTCTGCTCAGCCTTGCTCAGCCCAGCCCGCGAGTCCGAACCCACCAGTAGGAATGTCTTGCCCGGTTGATCAGCTGGACGCTGGCCGGATGGGGCGGCGTCAACGCGGGCGATCTGCGTATACGCGTATGCAGGTACGGCGACCAGCCAGAGGATGAAAAGCAGCAGCAGAATCAACAACACCCGGAAGAAGTTCCGAACCGGATGCCGCTGCTTTGCGGGCCGAGCGGGCTGTGGCGCCATCGGCCTGCGCGGCCCACCGGGTCCCCGGGGTGGGCCGGACGGCGGGAGCCCTGGGCGTCGCTGGGGGTTCCCATAGCCACTCGCGCCCGCTGGAGGGTACATCGCCTGGTCGGGCGGTGCGTCAGGTGCAGCGGTCCCGTAGGGATTGGGCATGACCCGGGTCCGTTCGGGCTGCACCTGCTGGCGGTCACGCCCATAGAGCCAGTCGAGATCCTCGTCGCGGCTCGAAGACATGTCAGCAAAGGTACCTGGGTGAGAAGCGCTCGCTGGCTACCGGACTTCCCGACGCCTCGGCGTGGCTTCAGCATCGATGCCGCAGCCAGCGCCGATACTGGCAGGGATCTTCCCCAAACTTCTTCCCCGTCAGCAGACCGAAAGGCTTCCAGGTGTCCGTTCGCACCGCGGAGGTTGCACCGCGTCCCCCAGGCTCATCGCACAAGTCCCGCAAGTCCGTCGCGCGAAGTGAACGCATCAAACGACGTCGGGCGGTGGCTCTGTTCGCCATGACACTGGTGTTGCCGGGCTCGGCCCAGCTGGTGGCCGGCAACCGTCGCGTCGGTCGGGCGGCGCTTCGAATCTGGGCCATCTTGTCGATCCTTGCGCTGCTTGCTGCGCTCTTGGCGCTGATCTTGCCTGAGGCGGCGCTGGCCATTGTCACGTTCGGTCCAGCCCTGGTAGCGATCCAAATCTTGATCATCATGCTGGGCCTTGGCTGGGTTTCGCTCATTGTCGACGCGTGGCGCCTCTCGCACCCTTGGGAACTCCAGCGTCGGGCCCGATTGACCTTGTCGGTGATCAGCCTGACTATTGCTTTCACCATCTTCGGCGGCTTCATCGCTGTGGCTTCGATGGTTTCTGCGCAACATGACTTGACCACGACTGTCTTCGGCGGTGGCGGCGATCAAGTCGCGAAGCAGGGGCGCTACAACATCTTGTTGATGGGAGGCGACGCCGGACGGAATCGTTCCGGACTTCGGCCAGACAGCATGACCGTGGCAAGCGTCGACGCCGAAACCGGCCGGACCGTGCTGATCAGCCTGCCGCGAAATCTGGAGGCAGTCCCGTTTCCCAGCTACTCCCCGCTACATGCGCGGTTTCCCAAGGGCTATCGCTGTTCCGATGGCTCGTGCATGCTGAATGCGATCTACACCTACGCGTCCGAACATCGCGACCTCTATCCCGGCGTACAGAATCCCGGCGCTCAAGCCACCAAGGAGGCCATCGAAGGAGCGACCGGCCTCACCATCAACTATTGGGCACTGATCGACCTCAAAGGGTTCGAGTCAATGGTGGACGCAGTCGGTGGCATCACCATGGACGTCTACCGCCGCGTACCCATCGGGGGCGGCGGCAGCAAGATCTCCGGCTACGTCGAGGCTGGCAAGAATCGGCACCTCAGTGGTTTCGAGGCGCTGTGGTTCGCTCGGTCCCGCTCGGACTCTTCAGACTACGACCGGATGGTGCGGCAGAAGTGCGTCATGAACGCGATGCTCAATCAGTTCGACCCAATCACTGTGCTGACGAAGTTCAACAAGATCGCGGCGGCCAGCCAAGAAGTGGTGGCGACTGATATTCCAGCGTCTGAGGTCGACACCATGATCAATCTCGCGCTCAAAGCCAGGGGTCTGCCGGTTTCGAGTGTGGCCATGATGCCGCCGCTGATCAATCCGAACTCGCCGGACTTCTCCCTGGTAACCAGCACTGTTCAGAAGAGAATCGAGGCATCCGAAGCGATCGATCGTCCGGTGACCGAGCCAGCACCGGCCGCAACTCCGAGTGCTGCGGCTAAGCCGAAACCGAGTCCGTCTGCGTCCAAGGATGCGCAGACCGACGATGTAGGAAACGTCTGCTCAGTGTGAAGAGCTCACATTTGGGCCTGACAGGAT
>JAICEV010000238.1 GCA_025923975.1 Propionibacteriaceae bacterium | reverse complement strand
GGGAAGGGCGATGTCTACGTCCTCGACGAGCCGACCACCGGCCTGCACCTCGCCGACGTCGAGCAGCTGCTCGGCCTGCTCGACCGGCTCGTAGACTCCGGCAAGTCGGTCATCGTCATCGCGCACCACCAGGCGGTCATGGCGCACGCCGACTGGATCATCGACCTCGGGCCCGGCGCCGGCCACGACGGCGGCCGGATCGTCTTCGAGGGCACACCCGCCGACCTCGCTGCCGCACGATCCACCCTCACCGGCGAGCACCTCGCCACTTACGTCGGGAGCTGACCGAGGCTCGTCGCCAGCGGCTCACTCATCCGCGCCCGCGGCGGGCCGCCGGACCGGAGGGGTCCCATTTACGCGTTGGCCGTCTTGAGATGGGCAGCCAGTGTCATATCAGGCGGATTTTGCCTCACGGGCCGCCTAGAGACGGCAAACGTCGAGAGTCGGGGTCCCGCCGCGGCGGACCTGGATTGTGTTGCCTCGCGGACACCGTGACGAGAGTTCTGTGTAAAGGCGGTACCAGTCCCGTTGTCCGATAAGTGACATTATGTCATTTTCCATTTCCGCTGTTTATTTCCCGCACAGACGAAAGTCCGTTCCCTATCCCCCGGGCGAGCCAGCGTGGTAGGACATCGATAGACGTGGTGAAGCCTTCTTAGATTGGCCTTCCGTAAGCAGCTTGAGGCCGGTCTGTTCTCTGAAGATCAACTCGGGGATCAGCGGGAGGGCCTGTGCGTAAAACAGTGGTGAGGGCCGGTGGGCCCGTTGTCGCAGCAATGCTCGCTGCCCTCATGGGTTGCGCCGGTGATGCGACCAACCAGAGGGTCGCTTCGAGCCCGTCCCCGAGCGGCACCGCTTTGACCGATCAGCATGAGGTACAGACAAGCTTTCGGACCGAACAGCGTCAGCCCTTTCAGCCTCCGCCCGAGCTGATATCTCAAAACGGTCTGTTGGAGACGACGTTCGACGTTCAGTCGACGACTTTCACTGTGGCAGGGGCGGAGGTCCGGGGCTATGCCTACCAGGGCCAGTTCATCGGCCCCACCCTCCGCGTGCAACCGGGCGACACGGTGCGCGTTCAGCTGCGCAACCGGCTCAAGGAACCGACCAACCTGCACAGCCACGGCATGTTCGTCTCGCCGATCGGCATCTCTGACAATGTGCTTCGGGTTATGAAAGCCGGCAGCACCAATGAATTTGTGCTTCACCTACCCGACGATGTCGAGCCGGGCACGTACTGGTATCACGCTCATCTCCACGGGCGCGTCGAGGAACAAGTGTTCGCGGGGCTCTCTGGAGTGTTCATTGTCGACGGACTGCAAGATCGGTTGCCGCCGGAGCTGCAAGACGTCCCCGAACGAGTCATGGCCATTAAGGACCTTCAGGTCAAGGACGGCGCCATCGTCCGGAGCAACATCGACTCGAACGCTCCGACCACTCGTACCGTGAACGGTCAGGTGAACCCCATTCTCACCGCGGAGACCAATCAGACCCAGCTGCTGCGGCTCGCCAACATTGGTGCCGACATCTGGTACCGGTTACGTCTCGGCGGTACGCAGTTCCGGGTCATCGGCGAGGACGCTAACCCCGTTGCCGAAGTCTGGACTGCCGACGAGCTTGTGCTGCCTCCTGGCAAGAGGTACGACGTCCTCGTCCGATGGCCGACGCCGGGCAGCTACGCACTCGATACCCTTCCCTACAGCACCGGACCCGACGGAGACAACTACCCCGAACGTCGCCTCGCCACCTTTGAGGTCGCCGGCGACCCGCTCGCCGACGTGCCCTGGCCTACCTCACTCAACTCCGTTTCGCCGCTCGTGACCGACCGCGTCGATCGCACCCGGAACGTGGTGTTCAGCGAGAACCCGAAGACGAACCAGTTCTACATCAATGGCAAGCAGTTCAACCCGACCCATGTCACCTATGTCGCGAAGCTAGGTACCACCGAGGAATGGGTGATCAAGAACACGGCTCGCGAGGAACACCCCTTCCACATCCATGTCAACGACTTCCAGGTCATGGCGGTCAACGGCCAGCCCCACCAGGCCCGCGGCGAGCAGGATGTCGTGCCGCTGCCGTCTGGCGGCGAGGTGAGGATCCGCATGCACTTCAACCGCTTCGTCGGAACCACCGTGTTCCACTGCCACATCCTCGCGCACGAGGACAACGGCATGATGGGGATCATTGACATCAGCCGCTCGGGCCGTCTGTCCAAGGCCACAATCAGGTCCCTTGAAGAGATGAACAAGGCGATGCCCAGAGAGCATTCGACGGCGGGCGATGGCGCCCATGGCGGGCACACGGCAGAGATGCCGTTGCGCTGACAACGCCTGGACTGAAACCCGACACCGGCAATCCAGTCAGAGCGCCTGCAGGGTCGAGGACGGCACAGTAGGCTGCCGCGTGCGCCAGTGGACAAAGTCAAGCGATCAACTGGCGTAGAGACCCCTGACGCTGGATTCCCGCCCCCGCACAGAAGGATTCTCGATGCCAGTCCACGCCTCGCAGGACGCCGTGCCGTCAGAGGGCCCGGCCAATGGCGGGCCGTTGACTCGCCGCCGGTTCCTCACCTACGTCGTAGCTGCCCCGGTTCTGACGGTTGCCGCCAGCAGCGCCGGTGGCCTGCTAGCCCCCGGCAGGGCGCATGCGGTCGTGCCGAGCCCGCCGCAGCCAGAGAACATCCTCGACCTGGGCGACGTCATGGTCGCGGCAACGAAACAAGCTCAGGATCTTCTCGTGCTCGAGGTGACGACCGACAACCGGGTCGTTTTTCGGCTCCCGCGGGCGGAGGTCGGACAAGGCGTCACGACCGCACTCGCCATGGTGGTCGCCGACGAGATCGACGCGCGCCTAGCTGACGTCGATGTTCCGCTGGAGGACGCTCGCCAGGACCTCGGAACTGCGCAGTCCACCGGCGGGTCGTCCTCTGTTCGCTCACTGTGGGACCCGGTGCGCTCGATTGCGGCGGAGGCCCGCGCTCGTCTCGTCACGGCGGCGGCGAAGCAGTGGGATGTGCCGGCGCGTGACCTGAAGACCCGGGACACCGCAGTCTGGGCCCCTGACGGGCGCTCGGCCACATATGGGTCGCTCACTGAGGCGGCCGCCGAGGTGTCCGCGCCAGCAGTATCGACCAGTCCGAAGCCGTCAGCTGAGTACCGGCTCATCGGCACGTCGACGCCCCGGATCGACGCCCGAAGCATCGTGACCGGGGCGGCGAAGTTTGCGCTCGATATCGATGTCCCAGGCGCTCTGCCGACGGTCGTCATCAGACCGCCAACCCTCAAAGGCAAAGTCAAGTCCTACGACGCAGCAGCGGCTCTCGAGATGCCCGGTGTCGTGGCCGTCACCGACCTGCCAAGCGGTGTAGCGGTGAGCGCGACCACATTCGATCAGGCCCTGAAGGCGTGCTCGGCGGTTCAGGTGAGCTGGGGATCCGGCACTGTCGACGGCGTCTCAGACGCAGACATCAAGGCCCGGCTCGCGGCAGCGATCCCACCGATGACACCCGCACCCCCGCTGACCCAACGGGTGGACGCGACCTTCTCGTTCGCGTTCGTCAACCACGCCCCGATGGAGGTCGGCAGCGCGGTGGCCGATGTCCAATCCGGGTCCGCACGGGTCTGGGTGGCGTCCAAGTCGCCGACCGGCGCTCAGTCAGCGGTCGCTGAGGCAGTGGGGCTCAGTGCCGAAGAGGTGACGCTGAACGTCATCCGAGGAGGCGGCTCCTTCGGCCGGCGGATCTACTACGAGCCGGCAGTCGAGGCAGCGCGCGTGTCGAAGGCGATCGGCCGGCCTGTGAAGCTCATGTGGACCCGCAACGACGACATGCGGCATGGCCGGGTGCGCCCGCGCAGCCACCACCAGTTGCGCGCCGTACACGCAGGCGGCGAGGTGCTCACCTATGAGCACCGCATGTCCTGCGTGGAGTTGGATCTGGGGAGCGGCACCGGACAGGCGCTAGTCGATGCTGGCTACGTCAGCCCGACGATCGGTTCGGCGTTCTTCAGCCTCAGCCAGTCGTGCCCGTACAACTTCGGAGTCGTGAGCGAAAGTCTTGCTGAAGTCTCCTACGACATGCCGACCGCTGCCTGGCGATCCGTCTACTCCGCCCAGGCTCGGACCGCTGAGGAGATTCTCGTTGACGAGATCGCCAAGGCGTTGGGAGCCGACGCGGTCGACATGCGCCAGAAGTTCCTCAAGACCGCCGATGCTCGCGCCGTGCTCGACAAGGTCGCCACCGAGGGCAACTGGGGCCGAACAATGGCATCCAAGACGGGTCAGGGCGTAGCGCTGCATGCCGAATACCGGTCGACCGCGGTATGCCTGGTCGAGATCGACTGTAGGGGCGAGAAACCGAGGGTCACTAAAGCTGTCATGGCCCTGGACGTAGGGCGTCAGGTGAATCCCAGCGGCCTTCGGGCGCAGGCCATGGGCAGTCTCATGGATGGCATCAGCACCGTGCTGCTGGCTGGCAACCACCTCGATGACGGCGCGTTTCGGGAGGGCAGCTACAGCGACTTCAAATACGCCCGCCAGGCGGATGCGCCACTGGAATGCGATGTCTACCTTGTGGGCGGAACCGGTGCTCCCGGTGGCGTTGGCGAACTATGCGTTCCAGCGGCGGCCGGCGCGGTGGCGAACGCCTACGCCCGTGCGACAGGCAACAAGCCCCGAAACTTCCCGATCAACTTCTGAGGAGCACCTGTTGCCCAGCTACGCATTCAAGCTCAACGGAGAGAACGTCAAGGTCGACGCGCCTGCCGACATGCCGCTGCTCTGGGTCCTACGTGACCTGCTTGGCGTGACCGGGCCCAAGTACGGGTGCGGCGTCGGCGTGTGCCGTGCGTGCACCTGCCACGTCAACGGAAATGCGGTTCAGGTGTGCATGCTCACTGCGGCTGACGTCGTGGGAAAGCGGGTCACCACGATCGAAGGCCTGGCTCCCGAAGGTGGCCTGCACCCGGTACAGCAGGCGTGGATCGAGGAGGACGTGGCGCAGTGCGGCTTCTGTCAGCCCGGGCAGATCATGCAGGCTGCGGCGCTGCTCAAGTCGGACCCGAGCCCCTCCGACGACGACATCGACAAGATCATGAACGTGTGCCGGTGCGGCACCTACTGCCGGATCCGTAAGGCGATCAAGCGCGCCGCATCGACGATGTAACCGGCCGAGCCGGCCGACCAAGTCAATCGACCGAGGTGAGCTGCAGCACCTGGTCCACGGTGAGGTTGCGTCCACGGTCCAGCGCCGCAGCGTACGCAGTTTCGCCGAGTTGGGTCCGGAGCTGAGCCGCCGTTTCGTCATGACTTGCTCGGTCCGTCACCCAGACTCCGGCTCCAATCGCCCGTCGCACACCGTCGGCCGCTCCGAACAGTGTCCCAGCGGATTCCGGGTCACCCGCAGCAACAGCGACTGCGGCTAGCGCCTCAAGAGCCCGGCCAAGACTCTCCTTGTTGTCCGGCACCGCAGCATGCTTGACAGCCTCGCGAAGCTGGGCGCGGGCCGCCTCGATGTTGCCGAGCCGATGGTGGGCCAAGCCCAAATTGATGAGAGCGTTGCTCAGAAAAACCTCGGCCTTCACCTCGCGGGCATGCTGGAGGCTCTCTTCGAGGTATGGGATTGCGTAGGCGTAACGGTGGTGCAGCAGCAACGCACCACCAAGATTCAGCGAAGCAAACGCGAGGCCCCATTGATCGTCAAGTTCGCGGAACGTATCGGCGGCGCTTGCGAGCAGGTCTTCGCCCCTGTTCGGGTCCCAAACGGCATTGATCACGCCAAGAGGCACCGAAGCCGTTGCCGCGTGCTGGACATCACCAAGTTGGGTGTAGAGGTCGATTGCCGTCTCCAAAGCGGGAGCGGCTCTTTCGTAGTCGCCCTGCCCGAAGGCGAGCATCCCGAGCCCAAGGCGCGCGTGTGCACGTTCGGCAGCGCTAAGCGCTGTCTCATCGACGAGCGCTTGCTGCACGACTTCTACGCTCTCGCTCAGTAGCCCGGCGATCCACAGAAACGGCCACATGGCTAGCGCCATCCGAGCGACGCGACCTCCCTCCCCCACATCCAAGG
>JAICEV010000237.1 GCA_025923975.1 Propionibacteriaceae bacterium | reverse complement strand
GATTTGCTGATCCCTGTCTCCGCCGGATTCGCTGAGGAAATCATCGACACATACTTCGCGTCTCCGGCTCGCGAGAACAAGTAGAGCTTGGAGTGGATGTAGGAGGTGCTGTTTGACATACAGCCGTATTTGCAGGTCCGGATGTAGCTGGGCTTGCTCCTGTCGGTTCCTAGCGCACTGCGCAGCGCCTTCAACTGAGGGGTATCAGTCCCGGGTGAGACCAATTCGTAGTGATGGCTGTCGATGAGCAGGCGTACCTGCACCCCGCGCTGGTGCGCCGCGATCAAAGCATCGGCCAGCGGCTGCCAGCTGAACGAATAGGCTATGAATCGAATGATCGAGCCGGCCGGAACACTCTTGACCGACTTGACAATGGGATCCATCAAAGCCAACTGCTGGTCATCTGTTCCATTCGGATCGTTGAAAAGCGCCCCGGTCTTAGGCGTGTACGACAACGGCGGATCGGCGGCTTGCGCTGGCGGCACGATAACCACGCCAAGCGCCAAGACCACGAGCGCGACAAGAGCTCGGACGAGCTTCTTCATGAAGGACTGAACCCCCGAATTCAGTGATGAAAGGGCAGACCCCGCGATCCCATCCCCTGGTCTCCCGGCCTGGTCATTGCGCCTCAAGGCAGCCCGCACGTTACACGCCTGACCGCCGCCGATCCGGCGAAAACTAAAGCTCACGGGCCACCTGTGGATGACACGCGGAGGGCGATGCCAACTTGTAATCAGATCCGTGGACGACGGCGAAGGTCACAGCCTGATAACGGTGGAGCCTGCTGGCAAGATGGCTGCGTGAAGGCGTTCTGGGTGCTGCCAGCCGCCATGGTTCTCCTGGCCTGCAGTGCCGGCGAGCCGGCTACTGCCCCGCAGGCCTCCGTACCAACGCCGACTGTCGCAGCGGCGCAGACGCCATCACCTTCATCGATGTCGCCTCCGCACAGCGCAACCCCGACGCCAAAGCCGACGAAAACGGCCAAGCCGCCGCATCCGATCTCGGTGCAGGCGTTGATCAACAAGAAGTACGACGGTCGTAACCTCAAGCTTGGCCGGCTGCTTGGCGACTACGGCGCGTACAAGCGATACATCATCACCTATCGCGGTGACGGGCTCACCATCTCCGGAGTGATGAACGTCCCGGACGGCAAAGGTCCGTTTCCGGTCCTGGTGCTCAACCACGGCTATATCGATCCCGATACCTACTTCCCCGGCCAGGGCATGCCGCGGGAACACGACTACCTGGCGCGACACGGCTACGTGGTGCTGCACACCGACTATCGAGGTCACGCCTCCTCTGACAACGACAAGAACGTGGATTACGAACTCCGGTTGCCGTACGCGGTCGACACCATCAACGCGGTAAAGGCGGTCAAGTCCTCGAAGTTGCGGTTCCTGGACAAAGATCGGGTCGGCTGGCTCGGACGCTCCATGGGCGGTGGGGTCACCTTGAATGCCCTGGTAGCCCAGCCGGGCCTGGTCGATGCCGCCGTTATCTACGCTTCAGTGAGCTCAATGGCTGCCGATAACTGGAAGCAGTTCTATCGACCATCGGAAGATCGATCGAGGACGAACCGGCGGATGGCGAGAACCTACGGGCTGCCAGACGAGTCGCCCACATTCTGGCGCGGGGCCTCGCCGCGTCCATATTTCGATCGGGTGACCGAGCCGCTGCTGGTACACCACGGCATCCAGGACAGCACGTGTCCGATCCGGTGGTCCGAAGCGACAGTCAAGGCCCTCAAGGCGGCAGGCAAAGACGTCACCTTCGTCAGGTACCGCGGAGAGGGCCACACATTCGGGCGTCAATGGCAGCGCTCAATTGAACGGACCGTGTCCTTCTTCGACAAGCACTTGGACTAGCCGAGCGAGTCGCGCATCGGGATGAGCTTGGCGTTCGACTCCGCCAGCTCCGCAGCGGGGTCAGATCCTGCAACGATCCCACAGCCGGCGAAGAGCCGTATCTGGCGAGGGTCGGTTTCGCTGAGCTGGCCACAGCGGAGGGCGATCGCCCATTCGCCATCACCATTCGCGTCGATCCAGCCCACCGGTCCGGCGTAGCGTTCGCGATCCAGATGCTCCAGCTCGGCGATCAGCGAGCGTGCGCTGTCGGTCGGGGTGCCGCAAACCGCGGCGGTCGGATGTAGTGCCGCGGCAAGTGCCAGCGAAGCCACTCCCTTGTCGGCCACCCCGGTGATGTCGGTCGCCAGGTGCAACACATTGGGCAGCTGCAGTACGTAGGGCGCATCGGGCACATTCATGCCTGAGCAGAAGGGCGCCAGTGCTCGGGCTACGGAACGGACGGCGTACTCGTGCTCCTCAAGGTCCTTGCTGGATCGCGCCAGCGCCGCAGCGCAGTTGAGATCATGATCATCATCCGCAGAACGGCGGATGGTGCCGGCCAAGACCCGCGAGGTGGCCAAGCCAGCTTCACGCTTCACCAGCATCTCGGGTGTCGCGCCGACCAGGCCGTCCACCAGATAGGTCCAGCACTGCGAGTAGTTCTCCGCCAGCCTTGCGGCAACCCACCGCAGGTCGATGTCGTTGTCAGCGAAGGCGAGCAGGTCGCGAGCAAGCACTACCTTCTCCAGCTCCCCGTTGCTGATGCGGCGTACGGCTTCAGCGACGACGGCCTCCCACTCCGGGCCGCTCAGCCCACCATCACCAAACGTGATATTGCGCGGCCGCTCTGGCGGGGTTGGGCTGCTGGATTCGACTCCATTCCCAGGGGCCGGTCCGATCTCGGTAATCCAGGCTTGACCATTGCGGCGCCCGACGATGGTTCGCGGCACGATGAGACTCGACCGACCGGCAGAGTTTGCGGGATCGAAGAGGAAGCTGCCGTACGCCATGGGGCCAGCACCCGCTGTCGGTTCGTCGAGTGCGGCGGTTACCTCAACCTGAGCGACCAGATCCGCCCACCACTCTGCCGCCTCGGCAATGCTGGTGGGTTTCAGGCGAACCACCTCGCCCCAGCCGATCAGTCCCTCGCCGTGACGCAGCCAGAGGTAACAGTCTTTTGGTGGCAGCAGGGTTAGCAAGGAGCCCGGATCCGCGATCGCGTGCGTCCGCACCTGGAGCCGCGGCGGAACCGGAGCCGACGGGGTCACGGGGCACAGCGTAACTGTGGCTCCAGGCGCGACCAATCGGCCCGGGCACTGGAAGCGGAATTTGTGATTGCTTTCACAATTTGCGTGTTCGCTGACGCTTGCGCTGCTTGGCGGCCGCGGCCGCTTCTTCACGCTCCTTCTTCTGCTGGGCCAGCAGCTTTTGCTGCTCGGCCTGGCGCGCCCGGATGGCCTCGGCGTCCATGGAGTTGAGCAGGATGATGGCTGCGATAGTTGCGATCACCAGCGACCACATTGGCGAGAGGCCGAGCAGCATCGGCGCCGTCGTCAGCAGGCAGACGTCGAAGCCCCGGAACAGATTCGTCACCAGGCCGGGAGGGAACGCTCCTGCCTGGCTGGCAACCATAGGGGCGCCGAAGTCCACACCTTTGGCCTGCGTCCAGCGCACGGCCGCAAGCAGTCCCGCCGCCGCCGTCGCAATGGCCATCAAGGATGCGTCAGGCACCGTCCGCTCCACAGCCCCATCGCCGAAACCCAGGTAGGCCGGAGTTGTTGCCACGGCCCAGATCCCCGCCAGGATCGCAGGTACGGCGATCGAGGCCAGCTTGATGCGCGCCAGGGAGAAGGGCAGGCAGCGAGCCAATCCGCCAGTGCGCGTCAGCACCCGGAGCCCGCCCAGCAACGGAATGGTTGCCCCGAAGAGGGCGAGTGCCGCAAAGACCGGAGTGAGCGTACTCATCCCGAGCGCGTCGGCGGCGTACGGAACAACGATTGTCCCGGCGAGCACCAGCAGTGGCTGCGGAAAGCGCCACAACCGCTGCCATTCCCTCCAGACGAGCGCCTCAAGTCCCAATCCCTTGCCGCGTCTGGGATGTACGTGGCCGCGCTCAATGGCGCGTCGCTCGACAACGATGTCGCGAGCGAGGCCAATGTCCAAGGCGAAGAAAGCGCCGGAAATCCCGCTCACCAACGCCCCACCGGTCAACAGCCTCGCCCGGCGAATCTGACCGAGCCGGCGCGCCGCCAGCACTCCGCTGACCAGCAGCACCAGCGCAGAAGCAGCAATCATGACAAGACCGATCTCGATGCCGAGGTCGTCTGAGAGTCCGAGGCTGAACCACTCAGCCGCCACGCCCACGACGCTGAACAGCGCCCCGACACCCAGCAAACCGAAGACATAAGTTGCCACGCGCGTCAGGACGTGCCGCTCAATGCCTTGCTGGGCGGCAGCAAAGGCGACTGATGCCGCAGCGGAGAGAGCAGTTGCGGCCGACCACACCACTATTTCGGTCGCTGTCGACCCGGTCAGAGCGGCAACCAGGGCACCAACCAGAGCGCCACCCAGGAATGCCGCCAGCACGGCTCCGATCAACCGAGAGCGCAGCAACCTGGCGCGGGAGATCGGTGCATCGAGAAGCCAGAAGCCTTCGGCGGCTGATGCCAGTACCGGTCCGAACAGCCGGCTTGCCGCCAAGGCGAGCGCCACAGTGGCTGCGAACGCTGCCCACGGCAGGATCGCCCTCGCCGACAAACAGGAAACCGAGGTGCACTGCGCGATCGTGCGCTGCGCCTTCAAGATCACATTGACGACCATCGCGCCGATCATCACTGCGCTGAACACCGCCACGTACGCGTCGCTTATCGCCTGCAGCACGTTGCGAGTCGCTCGGCCGGCCCGCCAGTCTTTGATCAGCCGCTTCAGCTCACGCGGACTGGCCGGAGTCAGGGCTCTCGGCTCGGGCGCGTCGCGGTAGGCGAAGTCATCGGCACCCGCTTCCAGGCTGCTCATCCGCGCGGTGCTCCGAGCTGGATCACCCGTGTCGCCACTGTCTCGACCAGTTCGGGCTCGTGGCTGGCGAAGACGATAGCCAAACCCTCCTGTCGTTCCGACTTCAGCCGTTGCGCGAGCCAGGTCACGCCCTCGGTGTCGAGTCGCTGCTCCGGCTCGTCCAAGATCAACAACTTCCGCGGGCGGACGAATGCCGTCGCCAGCGCCAGCCGGCGACGCTGGCCTGATGACAGGGTTCCGGGCAACTGGCCCGATTGCGGAACCAGCTGAACCTCTTCCAGCACATCATCGACGACCTCGTCCGGATCGGCGATGCCATGCGCCCGGGCCAGCAGATCGAGATGCTCCACCACGCTCAGGTCGGGAAAGAAGTCAAGATCATCAATCACGGTGGCGACGTCGCGCCTGATCTCCGGTGAGGTCTCGGTCATGGCGTTGCCACAAACTTCCACGCTGCCGTCGTCTGCTCGGTCTGCGCCCACCAGGCAGCGCAGCAGCGTGGATTTGCCGGCACCGTTGCGGCCCGTAAGCGCGATCGCCTCTCCGGTACGCACCTCCAGATTGAACTTGTCGAAGATGGTGTTCGGACCGAATGCCCGTCGCAGGCCGGAGACCTTGAGGATCGTCGCACGTTTGGCCATGGAGGCGATTCTGCCTCGGATCTCCAATCCCAAGTGGTCGCGGCGACGAATCCAGGGAAGACAGGCATGGGCCTGCCTGGCACGGGTCCGACACCAGGAGAACCACTGATGACCATGGTGAGAGCGGCGAGCTCGTGAACACCTCGTCGGTGCCAGCGGATTGGGGTACGGAAGGGCATGGCCTCGTTGACCGCAATTCAACGGGAGGCGCTGACGCTCGCCTATTTCGGCGGCTATACCCAAAGCCAGGTAGCGCAGCTGTTGAAGCTGCCGCTCGGCACGGTCAAAACCAGAATCCGTGACGGCCTTATCGGGCTCCGGGATGCGTTGGGGGTAGAAGCATGAGCGAAATCCACGGCGCGGTTGGGACATATGTGGTCAATGCGCTCGACCCGGATGAGCGGGAGGCGTTCGAGGCACATCTGGCCGTATGCCCAGCCTGCAGTCGCGAGGTTGCAGAGTTCGGTGAGACGGCTGCCGAGTTGCCGCTGCTCGCCAGCGTGCCTCCGCCGCCGGTGTTACGGGAATCGATCCTCGCTGCCATCTCTGAAGTGAGGCCGCTGCCGCCGGAG
>JAICEV010000236.1 GCA_025923975.1 Propionibacteriaceae bacterium | reverse complement strand
CTCTTTCTTGATGACCGATTCGACGCTGGCCGGCGGAGGCATCGAGGTTCAGTACAGCCCGCATGGCAACGAAGTGATCACCGTTATCGCCCGCAACACTCAGCGCGGTAAGACCCTGAAGATCAGCACTGGCGATTTGATTAAGCTCGTGCAGGATGACCGACTTCGCTTACCCCAGCGATGCTGCTACCGACGCTAGCGTTCGTCCTCATCGCAGCGGCAGCGCTCAATGATCAGCGCTTCAGGCCGCTAGATCAACGTCGCGATCGTGACCGTCGGGCTTGAGAGGGGTCCGTGCGGGCGGATCGGCCTCGTCCTTGTCGGAGCCTCGCGGATAGTCGAGCAGGGAAGGAATGATCGCCAGCAACCCGATCACGATGACGCCGACGATCGCAACGCCGGTGATCAAGAGCTGGATCATGTTCATAACCAATCATGGCGTGCCAAACTATGAAAAACATCTACCTGACATTTGCACTTGGCATGAGGATTGGCGCGCCGACGGTTCCAATCGCCCCCGCTGACTCGTCAGAATGGCGAGATGGACGCGTGGGCCGTGCACCAACCGGGATCACTAGAAAGCGAACCGCTCCAGCGGGTGGAACGTAGGGTCCCGACCCCGCTGCCGAAGCAAGTCCGCGTCAAGGTGAACTGCTGCGGCGTCTGCCGTACCGACCTACACCTGGCCGAGGGCGACCTGCCGCCCAAACATCCCAAAATCACCCCAGGTCATGAGGTTGTTGGCGTGGTCGACGCCATCGGCGACGGCGCAAGCCGGTTTGCGGTCGGTGATCGGGTCGGGGTCGCTTGGCTCGGCGACACGGACGGCAGTTGCCGATTCTGTCGCCGTGGCGCGGAGAACCTGTGCATCGCGCCAACCTTCACCGGCTGGGACAGTGATGGCGGCTATGCGGACTTCTGCCTTGTCGACGAGGCGTTCGCATACGAGCTCCCGGCAGGGATTGACGACCAGCACGTGGCTCCCCTGCTGTGCGCGGGCATCATCGGTTACCGGGCACTCGTCTGCGCAGCCGTGCCGCCCGGCGGCTCGCTCGGTATCTATGGATTCGGTGGTAGCGCGCATCTCACCGCACAAGTAGCGCTGGCGCAGGGCCTGCGCGTTCATGTACTGACGCGGGGGGAGGCTAACCGACGACTAGCGGCTGAGCTCGGGGCTGACTCTGTTGGCGACGCGCAGGAGGTGCCGCCCGAGCCTTTGGATGGGGCGATCTTGTTCGCACCGGCCGGCGGCCTGGTCCCTGTCGCGTTGCGGGCCCTCGATCGCGGCGGAACGCTCGCCGTCGCCGGCATCTGGTTGTCCGACATCCCCGTCCTCACTTATGACGACACTCTCTTCCAGGAGCGCAAACTGCGGTCGGTCACCGCGAACACGCGCGCCGATGGAGAGACGTTCCTCCGGCTGGCCGAGCGGCTCGGCGTACAAGCGACAACCGTCTCCTATCCGATGAGCGAGGCGCCGCAGGCATTGGCGGATCTCAAGCATGGACGATTCAGTGGGGCGGCCGTCTTGCACAACTGAGCGTTACAACCTGACAAGATCACAGATCGGTTTAATCGATCAAGCGCGCCCTTCTCGACATCGCACGTCGCGCTCACCATACTTGCGAACATGCTGCGCGGCCTGCGTGGGATTGCGCTTAGTTGATCATGAAGGGAGCTGTGGTGTCCGAGACTACGGCCAGCAATTCTCGTGGCGTCGACGACCTGCCGAAGTGGGTCCGACGGACATGGCTGATCCCACTGGTGCTCGGGATCCTTATGCTCATTCTTGGCCTGGTACTCGTGTTCAACATCAGGGCGGGCATCGAGACACTGCGTTGGCTGGTCGTATTCGCACTCATCTTCGCCGCGATCGAGGCCTTCGCCACGGCCTCACTGCGGACGAAGGCATGGGTCGGTTGGCTGGTGGGGATTGCCTACGTCATCGGCGCCATCATGAGCATTGCCTGGCCGGGCCTAACGCTGCTTGCCCTGGTGATCATTGTGGGCGCTTCGCTGCTCGTCGGCGGGATTGTCCAGGCGATCATGGCGTGGCGGGCGCGAAAAGCGGCGAATGGCTGGGGCTGGAGTTTCGCCTTTGGGCTGCTCTCAGCTGTAGCCGGACTCGTCTTCCTTTTTGGCAGCCCCATACTCTCCCTTGTCGTCCTCGCGATTCTGCTGGCGGTCTACGTGATCATGACCGGCGCGACTCTGATCGCGCTCGCGCTGGCGATCCGGAAGGCCGCGAGCGCCCTCACTGCATCGTGACGAAACAAGATCACGAATTCTGCTGATCTTGGCAGGGCCGACACGGCAGCAGCCGCCGACGAGACGTGCGCCGCCGCTGATCCAGTCCTTAACATCTTCTGGCTGATACATCGCCGGCCCAATCCAGGCATGAGCTACGGCGTCCCAGCGTTCACCACTGTTGGGGTAGACCACGACGGGCTTACCGGTGGATGCGCTCGCGCTACGCACCAGTGCGTACGCGTCAGCCGGGTCGATGCAGTTGACGCCGACCGCAATGATCTCGTCGACATCGCGGGTAAGAGAGAAGGCCTCGACCGCCGGCTCTCCGGCACGCGTACGGTCACTCGCGCAGGTGATCGACAGCCAGCACGGCTGACCGCTCCCAGCGATCTCCGCGAGCAGCGCCTCAACCTCGGCCAGGCACGGAATGGTTTCCAGCGCAAGAATGTCGACACCGGCTCCGGCCAGCAGCTCGATTCGCGGGCGATGCCAGGCGCGTAGCTGATCCACCGATAAGTCGTAGTCGCCTCGATACTCAGAGCCATCCGCCAGCGCGGCTCCATACGGGCCGATCGAGCCGGCAATCCATCGTTGGTGATCATCGGCGCAGCTGGCACGGGCTTGCTCGGCGAGGCGTACGCTCCGCTTGATCAACTGTTCGGCTTCAGCCTGCCCGATGCCGACTCGGGCGAACCCACCGATAGAGGCCTGGTACGAGGCGGTAGCGGCAACCTGTGCGCCTGCAGCGAAATAGGCACGATGTGCCTGAACGATGGCATCCGGATCATCATGGAGCAGCTGTGCAGACCAGAGCGCGGAGTCAAGATCGTGACCTTGGGACTCCAGCTGAGTTGCCAGGCCGCCATCGAGTACGACCGGAGCGGCGCCAATGGCTTCGGTGAGTGTGGTGCTCACCAACCCAACCTATGCGGCCCAACTTGTCAGTGTTCGCCGAGGCAATGTTGCGCTGGCGCTCTGACGAGCCGTTCGCACAATCCGACTCCCTCGTCGCTTGCGCCACAGCGCCGAATGTGGTCGGCAGCTGACAGCTCGCCGCAAGCTCCTGCGGTCGTCCGAGCGACAGCTCGTCATAGCGCCAATCCACTCAGGACAGGTGTTTCGAATTCGTGTCGGCCATTGTGGCGCACAGGACATCGGGTGAGAATGTCGGCGTTGGCTTATCAGACGATCGAAGGGGCACTCATCCCCCGCATGCATAGCCGTCTGGCGGAGGAGGTGCCGTGAAGCATCGCAGTCCTTTGATCACGCTTGCCGCCGTGGCGGTGGCTTTTGCCATCATGTTCATCGTCAATATGCTTGCCACCCCGCCAGGCAACAGCTCCACCGGAACCGCAAGTCCACCAGCCTCGCCGTCCTCCACCGCGAGCGAAAGCGACGAGGACGAGGAGTCTCCAGACGAAGACGACAAGTTTCCGAAGGAAGTGGTGTACGCCGGTCGCGCCGAAGACAATGCGGGCGCGGTTGCTGTCGCGGTCCTCGGTGACCAGGCCGCTGCCTATTTCTGCGATGGTCGCAATGTCGAGTCCTGGTTCCGCGGCACCGTCGAGGGAACCGATATCTCGCTGATGAGCAAGAGTGACGTGACGCTCGAAGCGCGTCTCGACGGAGATCACATCAAAGGATCGGTGCAGATCAACAACGACACTGTGAAATTCGAGATCGATGAGGCCAAGAGGCCGGCAGGCCTCTATCGGGCCCGTGGCTCCAAGACCACGATCGGCTGGATCGTGCTCGAGGACGGAGCGCAGCTCGGAGTCCGGACCACTGGCGCGGATACGTCAGCGGCCCCTCAGCTTGACCCTGAGAGTCCGCAGGTGACGGTTGACGGGGAGAACCTCAATGCCACGCCGGTCAGTGGCACCGAGGATTTGTGAGCAGAGGAGATTCCATGACCAGCGTCCCTGTTCCCGCTCCAGATGCTGCTCCCGCCGAACCGACCGGCATCAAGATGGGCCCCGTGGTGGTCGCTCTTGCTATCGGTAGCGCGGTCTCCGTCGCGCTAGGTCTATACGGACGGCTTCATACACCGACGGGCTACGCGGTCAATATTGCCGGGTTTTCCAATGGGCCGGCAGCGAAGGCGTTCCTGGCCACAGTCGTGATGGTCCTTGCAATCGTGCAGGTCGTGACGGCGATGGGACTCTATGGGCGAATTCCGTTGCGGGGTGCCTGGGTTGGTGTCGTGCATCGTTGGTCGGGACGAGCCGCGGTCTTGATCTCGGTACCCGTCGCAGTGCACTGCCTGTACGCCCTGGGCTTCCAGGCCTTTGATGGCCGAGTGATCGCGCACTCGTTGTTCGGCTGCTTCTTGTACGGCGCCTTCGTCTTCAAGATGTTGATCTTGACTCGTGATGACTCACCGAGCTGGGCGTTGCCGCTGGCCGGAGGACTCGTGCTCAGTGGCCTGACGGCGCTCTGGACGACAGCGGTGTTGTACTTCTTCTTCGTATGATCATGATGAGTTTCCCGAAGCGTATGGAGCATCCATGAATCCCTACAACCGACCGACCGACTCTCTGCCGATCTCCCGGCGTACGGTGATCATGAGTACCGGACTGGCAGCCGCTGCCCTCGCCGGCCTTAGCTCCTGCACAACCTATGGATCCACACCGGTCACTGAACCGTCCGCACCTGCGGAAGGGTCGGGCGGCTCCGGCCAAGGCCTGAGCGCCAAGGCGGCCGACATTCCCGTTGGCGGCGGCAAGATCTTCCCCGACGCGCAGACGGTGATCACCCAGCCCGAGCAGGGTGAATTCAAAGCGTTCGACTCCATCTGTACCCACCAGGCTTGTCCCGTGGCCTCTGTCACTGACACGATCAACTGCGACTGCCATGGCAGCAAGTACTCGATCACCGATGGTTCGGTAGTGAATCCTCCGGCCCCCAATCCACTGCCGGCCAAAACGATCAAGGTCGACGGCGACACCCTTACCGTCACCTAGAGTCGGACGTCACCCAAAGGCGATCATCTCGTTGAGGGTGGCCAGCCGGCGGTTCACCAGCGCTTGGGCGCTCACTGCCCAGAGTCGTCGGGCCAGCCTCGTGTTCTTGGCAAGATCACTGACCTCCCTTGGGCGTCCATCCGCATAGTAGGCACCCGTCACTCCGGCCACCTCAGCCGATGTGGCCAAGTAGATCGGGGTGGTCGCTGCCCGATCTGGGCTCGTCTGCCTGGGCCGCGTAAGTGTCAGCAGCATGCGGCGTCCGCCTGCAGTGTGCCGCCCAAGGTTGGTTCGAACGAAACCGGGATCCGCTGCGTTAGCTGTGATTCCGGTGCCTTCCAGACGTCTGGCGAGTTCATGGACGAACAAGATGTTCAGAAGCTTGCTCGTCTTATAGCTGTCGGGCGTCAGAGGCGCACCGGTAACCACACTGTTCAAATCGACCATCTTGACCTGCGAGTGGACCGATGACGAGATCACGATCACGCGCGCTGGCGCCGAGGAGCGGAGCAGCGGCAGCAGCAGATGTGTTAGCAGGAAGCCTGCCAGGTGGTTCGTAGCGAAGTTAGTCTCGATACCCTCTTCGGTGAGCAGCAGCTCGCCGCGCGCTTCCGCAGCGTTAAGTATCACGCCGTCAAGGCACGGGATGCTGTCCATGACCTGGTAGGCCAGGGCCCGGACCTCCCGCATCAGCGAGAGATCCCCTGGCGCCAGTTCAAGATCAGCGTTCGCTACTCGGCTTTGGATTCGGTTTGCCGCGACTTGGCCTCGCTCGGCCGTACGTGCCCCCATCAGGACGCGCGCTCCACGTTCGGCGAGCTGAGTCGCGATGGCCTCTCCGACGCCACTTGTGGCGCCGGT
>JAICEV010000235.1 GCA_025923975.1 Propionibacteriaceae bacterium | reverse complement strand
TCGTGACCTATTTCCACTACACCAAATCCAAGGCCGAGAAATTGATGCTGCAGGTGCATACCACGGGCAAGGCGATCGTCTCCAGCGGTACGCGCGAAGCGATGGAGCGCGACGTCACGGCCATGCACGAATACGGCTTATGGGCAACCCTCGACAAGTCGGACAAGTGAGTTTGAACGGCGGGGCCACCAGGATGTTGGGGTCCGACGACTCACGGATCGCGCCACCCGCCGTGCTGAGGAGGAGCGAGGGGACACGCTTTTCGTCCCGGAGCGACGACGAAGTAGGTGGGCTCCACGGGCGCGATCCGCGCCGAGCGAGCTTGGCGAGCGAGGCAATCTAACATGAAGAAGTTTCACCGTAGGCGTGGCATGATCATCACGCAGCTCAGCGCGTACGAGGTGGAACTGCTGGCTTCCTTGATCATGCAGCTAATCGAGTTGATCTCCGACGGCGAGCCCGAGGGCTTTGCGACGGACTCCAAGGCTGAGGACGCGTTTGAAGAGATCGTCAAGGATCTCGAGGGGGAGCCAGATGAGCCCGCGCCGCTGGAGGACCCGGTGCTCAAGCGCCTGTTCCCAGATGCGTACCCCGAAGATCCGGGGGCTTCGGCAGACTTCCGGCGGTTCACCGAGCGCGACCTGAAGGCGGCGAAGGTCGCTGAGGCGCGAGTCGTCCTCAACCGGCTCGCGACGACAGAGTTGGGGGCTCGTGATCTCAAGATTCCAGCGGGCGAGGTGGAGAGCTGGCTGCGTACCTTGACCAGCGTGCGGCTGGCCGTTGCGACGCGCCTGGGCATCCGCGACGCTGCGGATGCGGACGAGCTGGCCGCGCTTCCGGACGAAGATCCGCGCAGCTTCATGGTGAGTGTCTACGACTGGCTTGGTTTCGCACAGGAAACCCTCATTTCAGCGCTCTAACACGATTCTGGAAGGCGGCACGACATGGCGAAGTACGCACTGAACAAGGCCGCAGTCGACAACTGCCGTCGGCTGATCGACGCCAAGCAGTACGTGCTGAATAGCGATTGGGGCGACGTGCAGCCACGTGCGGATGATGAGAACGCCTTCCTTGAGCGGCATTCCTGGGAGGAGTACGCCGCCTGGCATCTTGGCCTCACTGAGGGTGCCTCTGACGAGACCAAGGCCCGCTACGCATTTGTATTCGGCGACTTGCGACGCGTGCACCGTACGGCCTTGATCGCTTGCGTTTACCGCGCGTCGGAATGGCGACACAAAGAGATCGAGCTTGCGGCCCACGATCTCTTGCAGCACCTGGACGCCACTTCGGGCTGACTGATCACAGAAAGGGGTCACTAACCACAGGCCACACCGGCGTGTCGCATGTTGTCTGTGACCACTTTCGCCACAGGGCTACGGCTGTAGGTGCAGGCGGTAGGCCCAGAGGTGGACGTCAGGCTTTGGGCTGTGATCAAGCTCCGGGGCGCGCACGAAGCCAAACTCACGGTAAAGGGCGTGCGCTGCTGTCATCTGAGGCAGAGAGGAGATCAGGATCTCACGCATGCCCTCGGCTCGGGCCTGATCTAAGCACGCCTGGACGAGCGCTCGACCGATGCCGCGCCGCCGTCCAGCCGCCGCCACCGAGAGCATCCGGAACTCCGCTTGCTCAGGACGGGTAGCAAGCTCGCGCCACGGCGACGTAGGCGGACACCAGGTGACGGTGCCGAGGACCTGGCCGTTGTCGACCGCCACCAGGAGTTGGGCCTCGCGCGCTCGCCGTCCGGCGTCGGTCAACCGTTCTTCGTAGTCGTTGTCGATGAGCCCGTCCCGGCGACGCAACAGATCGTCGGCGTGATAGCCCTCGGCTGTGACCCGGCCCGCTTCGGCATACTCACCTGGCAAAGCAATTCGGACGACGAAACTCACTCGGTCACCATGCAGCGGAAGCCGAAGCTCTCACCTGCATTGGGTATCTCGAAGCGCCCGTCGGTACCGGTGATCATCGTGCCGTCGAGGTGTGCCTCCTCCGGCGCCGCGCCGTGCACAACCAGAACGAAACGTTCCCGTGCGAACTCCGGGTAGCCGTTACCGCTTACCTTGGCGTCGAGCGTCAGCTCGTTGCCGGTCCGCATGACAGTGAAGGTGGTTCGATACCGAGCACCGTGCAAGGCGGTCAAGGTCTGGCCGTCGTCCTCTTGCAGCATCGAGTGATAGACACCATCCGACGCCGGTACGAACAGATGCAACTCAATCACGAGAGGCTGATAGCCGTTCGTGGAGTCGGGTGCCTCCGGCCACATAGGGATCACCGCTCCGCCTCGCGCATAGATCGGAATTCGGTCGAGTGGCGTTGCGGTCGTCAGGAATCGCCTGCCTCCAACGAGCTCGCCGGTGTGCCAGTCGTACCAGTCACCCTTGGGCAGGTACACCTGCCGGGCAGTGACACCAGGCCCGACGACCGGCGCAACCAGCAGATCGCGTCCCAAGAGGTACTGATCATCGATGTCGCGGACCGTTGCGTCATATTGATAGTCGAAGATCAATGGCCGCTGCACCGGTTCGCCGGTCTCCGAAGCCCTGAGGAACCAGGCATACAGGTAGGGCAGCAAGCGATAGCGAAGCTTGATCGCTATCCGGACGTGATCTTGAATGACCTCGCCGAACGCCCAGGCGTATTGATCGACGTTGCCGATCTCGGAGTGGTTGCGACAGAACGGCGTCAGGGTGCCGTATTGCATCCACCGCAAGAAAAGCTCCGCATTCGAATTGCCCTGAAATCCGCCGATGTCGGCTCCCACGAACGCCTGTCCCGAGATTCCGAAGCCCGATCCCATGGCGATACTCAGCCACAAGTGGTCCCAGCGAGACTGGTTGTCGCCCATCCAGTTGGCGGCATATCTCTGAATGCCGGCAAAACCTGCGCGAGACAGAACGAAGGTACGCCGCTCAGGCATAGCGTCCAGCAGCCCAGCTGCCGTCCCCATTGCCATCAGCAGCCCGTACTGGTTGTGGTAACGCTCATGGGAGAACTCACCGCGACCGAACCGCATGGACATGACCGGGATGTTCCCGGTCGCGGGCTCGTTCATGTCATTCCAGATCCCCGCCAGCCCGAAGAGCACGTGGGCTGCGTTGAGTTCACCCCACCAGGTGCGCGCGTCTTCGGTGACAAAATCTGGGAAGGCCGTGTTGCCTGGCCAGACCTGGCCGATGTAGAGATCGCCTCCTTCAGTGCGGCACAGCACATCACGCTCGACGGCTTGATCAAAGACCCAGTAGCCGGGATCGAACTTCACGCCTGGATCGATGATCGTGATCACTCGGAAGCCTTGCTCATCAAGTCGTTTGAGCATGCCAGGAGGATCGGGGAACCTGTCGTTGTTCCAGGTGAAGACTCGAAAGCCGTCCATGTACTCGATGTCCAGCCAGATGGCGTCGCAAGGGATGTCGTTGTCGCGGTGCCGTTGCGCGATGGCCTCCACAGCATCTTGGGTGTAGGAGAACCAGCGGCACTGGTGATAACCGAGCGACCAGATTGGTGGTGGTGCCGTACGTCCCGTCAACCAGGTGTAGGACTCCAAGATCGCCGGCATGTCCGGGCCTGCGAAGACATATTCGGTGTACTGACCACCGCGGAAGACGATCCGGTACTCGGCGTCGGCGGAGAACTCGTAGCTGCCGCGATATCCGTTGTCTATAAAGGATGCCGCCATGCTGCCGGCGGGGTAGGACTGGTGGTAGAAGAACGGGATGGTGACGTAAAGAGGATCGAACTCGACGCTGCGGGGATCGCCTCGGGGATCATCAGCGCTCTTGCCGGCAGTGAACTCCAACGTCTCGAAGGGGTTGAGTATGTCGAGGTTCCACATAGTGAAGTCCCGGCCCTTGCGGTTGTGACGTCCGGACTTCTCACCCAATCCGAAGATCGCGTCCTCCTGCCGGCAGCGACGCCGGAGAGTGAAGGAGTCATTCAGGGTCGCGTACGCCCAGTACCGACCTTCGGCGTCCTGGGCGGTCTCGATGACCGGCGATCCGTCGCTGCGGTGCACGTCGATCCGGAACGGGTCCAGCCACAGCGATGCGGTGCAGTCGGCCGTGATCAACTGCACTCGCTGCTCGTCTTGCTCGACTCGAAAGTCACCGGGGGAGGCGAGCGGGTCGACGCAGACCGCGAAGGTAGGCGGATCGTCGAACACACCGCCGCGGCTGATCTTGATCCGTAGTACGTCGGCACGTACCACATCGATGCTCAGCTGTTCATGGTGCAGGTCGGCCAGGATGCCCGTTGCGGTCCGACTGACCGAGTCCACCCGGTTCCAGCGGATGTAGTGATCAGTGTTGATCATCTGGTGCCTCTCGCCTTAATACAGATAGGTCAACGATCAGCGCTCGGTGGTCAGACAGCGGCAGCGCAGGGGCGCTGCTGGCAGTCACGTGGCCAAGCCGACCGCGCACCAGGATGTGGTCGAGCTGACGATCAGGCTCCTCGATCGGAAAGGTGTAATGCCTGGCCAGCGTGCGGTAGCCGGTGATCTGCGCCGGCCGGTGATCGGCCATATTGAGGTCTCCCATCAAGATCACCGGTTCCGGCAGCGGAGCGAGATCTCGCCGTAGCCGCCGGAGCTGGAGCCGACCCCAGCCCGGCACATAGGACAGGTGAGTGTTAGCAACGACGACCAATCCCGCTGGGGTGCGCAGACGTCCGATCACCGCAGCTCGCGGCTCCTCTTTCACGATGAGCATTTTTGGGGGAGTGCGCAGATAGAGCGGAACGCGCGTCGGGATTCGCGGTAGCCGAAGGACCTGCCAGGATTCCGATGGATAGCGAGAGAGCAAGGCGATTCCATAGGACGCAACCCCCGGAAGGTCGTCCTCCGATGCCGCGATCCAAGTGGCGCCCGGGGTGCCCGAGAGGGCGGCGGCAAATCGATGAGTCACTGCACCCATGGCTTCCGCGGCAACTTCGGTCAAGTCCGCGAGGTGGGAGCGCGGCTGGTCTCGATCGACTTCCTGCAGGGCCAAAATGTCAGCGTCCAACGACCGGATGGCATCGGCCAACCGATCAAGATCGACCACCCCATCGTGGATCGAGCGGCCGTGCAGGATGTTAAATGTCGCCAACCGCATGGGAAGAAGGTACCCACCATCGCTGAGCAATCACCGCAGCTTCCGGCCACGTCTGATGAGCCGCTGCTTCGTACCGCCCTCAAGCGTTCTGTGTCAGCCTTGAAGGCTGACGGCGTCGCATTCGCGCTGGGGGGTGGTTATGCCCTCTGGGTAGCTGGCGGGCCGGAGCCAAGCCACGACGTGGATATTGTCGTGGCTGAATCCGATATCGAGATGGCCGCCAACAGCCTGGCGGCTGCCGGGTTGCGGGTGGAGCGCCCGCCCGAGGATTGGCTCTTCAAGGCCTACTGCGATCCGGACTCCGCGACGGAGCCTGACGAGGAGCCCGCGCTCGTCGATGTGTTGCATCGTCTCGGGGGCGTTCCAGTCGTGCACTCGTTGCTCGATACTGCGCGCGAGTATGAGGTCTTGGGAGTGCGGATCCCGGTGCTGCCGCCTACTCCCATCATGATCGCCAAGCTGCGGTCGCTCTCTGAGCACTACTGCGATTTTGCAGCCCTGCTCTTGGTAGTGCGTGCCGTACGCGAGCAGCTCGATTGGACAGAAATCCGTAAGGCAACCCAGGACAATCCCTTTGCGGAGGCCTTCCTCCTACTGATCGAACGCCTCGGCATCATCGGGCCGCTCTAATTTGGAGCTGCTCGCGCCTGGAAGCGTGGATCTCACACTCGGTCACGTTTCTCAAATTTCCGACCAATGCGGACTTTTCGAGCTGCCGTCATGGCCTACTGCACCAAAAAGCCGGCATTGGTCGGAAATTTGTGATCACAGGTAGATGTCGGAGACCCAATCCCGACGCTCAGCTGGAAGCGTGGATCTCATAGTCCGGATGTACCGCCTGGGCCCAGCTATCACCAATAATGTGACCGCCGTGCTGAAGATCGCCCGCGAGCACGTTGAGGCCATGATCGCTCACGCTCGGGAAGATCATCCGGATGAGGCGTGCGGAGTAATCGTCGGACCGGAGGATTCCGACGTGCCGACCCGGCTGG
>JAICEV010000234.1 GCA_025923975.1 Propionibacteriaceae bacterium | reverse complement strand
TGGTGTCAGTTCTGCCGCCGCCGACAGGCTTGATCGCAATGATTTCGGACTTCAGCTGCTCCTGGGCCCAGGCGCGCACCCGCTTGGGAACCTCCCGGGCGGGAGGGGTGTCGGCCGGATGCCTCCAGGGATCCTGCGAGCTGTGTCCGATGAGCGAACTGGCTCTCAATTAATCACCAGCGCGCGACGTCGCAGCAGCTCGCCAGTCGCATACCGACCGATCTGATAGGTCGCGATGCCATCCATGATTGCGCTGACACCGCCGCCCATCAGGGGAATACGCTTGACGATCGCTAGAGCGACGTTCTTTCCGCCGATGCGAGCCGCGAGGTCTGCGAGCACCTCGTCCGCGACCAGCCGATCAAGTTCAGGATCGAAGATCGGCGCCGTTGCTACTGCCATTGGCGAGGTCGGCAGCGTGCCCTCCACGATGTGTTTGGCGATTTGTTCGCCACCCATCAAACACATTACGAGTGCGGTACGGACTCGGTGATCATTCAGGTCGTAGCCACGCAGGTGCGCAATCGCAGCAACCATCCGGACCTGCACAATGGCGACGCCGGTGATGTTTGCCGGTATCGCTACGGGAAGTGCGGCCAGGCCGCCGATGTTGGTCACAAAGCCTTGCGCGGAGGCGAGGCCCACATGGTGGTCGATGATCGATGTGATCGCATCATCAACCGAGCCGGCGCGCCGCTGCAGGTGGCGTGCAGCCGCTGTCTTCGCACTCGGCATGCGCCCGTAGCCATCGATCGCGATTTCGAGCACCTGGCGCAGCGCGCCCCCAGGTCCTTGCGCTGTGACCAGATTCGCCACAGGGTAGATCGCAGTGGCGATCCTCCGGCGCACCTCCTGCGCTGACGCCATCAGGCCTCCAAAACACTCTGCGTCGGGTCAACAGCTCCCGATGCGTTCAGCTGCCCCCTGGGCAGTACTCGATCACCAGCGTACGTGGCTGGTTGAGCTGATTGCATGTCCGTGACCCCAGGAGACAACCCGGGGCCCAGCCCCTAACCAAGGGCCAGCTCCAAACAGGGGCTTTGCCCTGGTGGCAGTATGCCGACGTGGAGTCGCCATTCGGATCGCCGGAGCAGTGGCGACATGACGACCTCATCGGAGTGTCGCGGGCGTTCGACGAGGACCTCGCTCTCGCCGCGTACGAGTCCGGTGTCTTTCCAATGCCAACCCGGCCGGGCCTGATGGGCTGGTACTCACCACTGGATCGGGCCATCCTTCCCTTGCACCGGTTGCGGATTAGCCGCTCGCTGCGCAAATCCATCAAGCACTATCAGGTCCGCATCGACACGGCGTTCGGCGCCGTGCTCGATGGTTGCGCCGACCGTCGCCGCCCCAGCGGATGGATCACCGCCGACATCCGCCGGGTCTATTCGCAGCTGCACCGGCGCGGCGTCGTGCACTCGGTGGAAGCCTGGACGTACGACGGTGAGCTGGCGGGCGGCCTTTACGGTGTAAGCATCGGCGGCCTTTTTGCGGGCGAGTCGATGTTCTATCGGCCGGGTATCGGACGAGATGCCTCCAAGGTTGCCCTGGTGGCGCTCGTCGATCTGCTCCGGCGAGCTGGAGATGCGGGCCGGCTGCTTGACGTGCAGTGGCAGACGCCGCATCTGGCATCGCTCGGGGCCGTGGAGTTGCCGCGAGAGGAGTACCTTCGGCGGCTTGCGGTCGCTCTGCGACTGCCGCCGCCTGACTGGTCGGCCACTCATCACCTAACGCGCTGACAAGTCGGCGTATAGAAGGGTTCCATAATGGGCCCATGCCTGAGATGCCGGAGGTGGAATCGCTGGCGCGGTTCCTCACCGAGAGGTGTGTGGGGCACACGATTGCCCGCATCGATCTGGTCGCCTTCAGCGCACTGAAGACCTACGATCCGCCGCTGTCCGCGCTCCACGGCCTGCAGATCGATTCGGTCACCCGGCGCGGCAAGTTTCTCGACATTTCCGCCCAAGGTCTGCACCTGGTCTTTCATCTGGCACGAGCCGGTTGGCTGCGCTGGCGCGACTCTCTTCCCGATGCGCCACCGAAGCCCGGCAAGGGTCCGCTCGCGTTGCGGCTACGGCTGGACGACTCATCGGGCTTCGACCTCACCGAGGCCGGAACGCAACGCAAGCTGGCCGTCTATGTCGTCACGGATCCGCTGTCCATACCTATGGTCGCGACCCTGGGTCCCGATCCTCTGACCGATGAGTTTGATCAATCCGCACTTGCTGGTCTGCTGGGAAAGGCTGGCCGGGCACAGCTCAAGGGAGTGCTCAAAGATCAACGGACTATCGCTGGCATCGGCAACGCCTACTCGGACGAGATCTTGCACGCGGCGAAGCTAAGCCCGTTCAAGCCGTCGAACTCGCTCACCGATGCGGAGCTTGGCACCTTGTTCGCAGCCATCAAGGGCGAGCTTTCTGAAGCGATCCAGCGAGCCGATGGACTCGCTGTTAAGGATTTGAAAGGCGAGAAGAAGTCAGGCTTGCGGGTGCGTGGGCGTACTGGCGAGAAATGTGAGGTTTGCGGCGACACCATCGCCGAGGTGTCGTTTGCGGACTCTTCGCTGCAGTACTGCCCGACCTGCCAGACCGGCGGCAAGAAGCTCGCTGACCGGCGACTTTCGAAATTGTTGAAGTAGATCATGTCTGGTATCGAGAGTCAGGCAGCACTGTTCGAATCGCTGTGCGAGGAGTACGCCGGCGTGCCCGGGGTGACCGTGCCGAAGGGTGGCCGCGGCTTCGGATCGAACGCAATCAAGATCAACAAGTCGATCTTCGCCATGCTCGTCGATGACCGGCTGGTCGTGAAGCTCCCCCCCGGACGGGTCGCGCAGCTGATCTCTTCCGGCGATGGGCTGCCCTACGATGCCGGGAAGGGCAAGCCCATGAAGGAATGGGTCAGTTTGACGGTTGACGACGCTACCTGCCGGGTGCTGGTTGCCGAGGCCATGGCGTTCGTTGGAGGTTGACTCTGCAGCTGTGTGCAGACGCCCTTTGTCTGATGATGCTCGACAGTCTTCGGCTGAGGAAGAGGGCCGCAGCGATCTCCCTGTTGGACATCCCCCTACACCGTGCCACCCCGCCCGCAGCCACGGTGGTACTGCCGGCGGGGTGACAACGGCGAATCGCTCGGCCAGAGCAGCGGCCTCGTCTCGTCGTCCGAGTGCGACGAAGGCCTCGACGAGGTCGGGAGCGACGCCCAACGGCTCGCCCATGGACCCAATGCCGCGGTCACCGCCTGGTGGGCTGCGAAGCTGGTGGTTCCGGCCAGGTCGGTGAGCAACTTGGCACGATCAGCGCAGTGTGCACATCCTCGTGAAGACCACGGGCTGCCGACTGCCAGGCCAGCATCTCCACTGCGGCAAGTCATCTGAAGGAGGTCCCGATGCGGACATCGGCCAAGATCCACGCACCATCGGCAGCTGGATCACCTCGCCAGCCTGCGGGTACGCCGCGCCGCGGCACCTCGGGCCGTGGTACCACTACTACCTCGACCGCTACCCGGCAGGTCAGATTAGTGCCGTTGACCTGCCCGGCTCGGTCCCGGGCTGGCCGAGGCCTATGACACTCACCCCAGCACGGGTTCGCGTTTACGCTGCTCAGGCATGAGGGAGCGCGCTCAATAGCGGACTGACTAGGGTGGGCACCATGTTTGGGGATCAGGTGCCAACTGTTTTGCCCGGGGAGGTCGCCGCGCGGGTGGCTGAGGGCTGGATGCTGCTTGACGTCCGGACAGACGACGAATGGGCCGACGGTCGCATCGCGGGCTCGGTGCACATTCCGATGGACCAGCTGATGCAGCGCTTGGACGAGGTGGACGATCGGGTGGTTTGCGTCTGTGCAGTAGGTGCTCGCTCAGCCCGCGTGGCGCAGTTTCTCAATGCCCAAGGTCGTAACGCGGTCAACCTTGCGGGCGGTCTCTATGCCTGGGCCAGCAGCGGGCTCCAAATCGAGAGCTAGCGCCGCTCTCCACGCCCCGTCAATGAGCCCGGCAAGGGCGATTAGCATGAAGGTGCCGAACAACCTTCGGGAGCTCACACCCAACGGTGGGCTGAGAGGGCGGAGTGCGTATCGCAGCGCGGGTCCGCCGACCGACCGAACCTGACCGGGTAATGCCGGCGTAGGGAGCTGCAATGCCTACTACATCCACTTCAACCAACGCTCTTGATGCGCCCGAACGTCCCCCCAGCGAGGCGCCGCTCACTCTCACAACCGAGCCGCCCCGACCGCTTCGATTCAGCGACCAGCTGGCGATGTGGGGCAACCTCGGCATCAGCCTGTTCGGGCCGCTGACTGGGGCGCTGATCGCGACCACGGCGGGATCAGTAGGGCTCGCGATTGCTGCGATCGTGATCGGTTGCGCAATCGGCGCGATCCTATTGGGAGCCTCGGCCGTCATTGGCGCGACCACTGGTGCGCCGGCCATGGTGTCGCTGCGCGGCCTGGTCGGACGGCGCGGGTCAGTGGTTCCAACACTGCTGAATATTGCGCAGAACGTGGGCTGGGCGACCATGGAGATCATCGTGATCTCTACGGCCGCGGTGGCTGTGTTAGGTCAGTCCTGGCGCTGGCCTTTCGTGATCTTGGCTGGAGCTGCCGCCACGGTGATGGCGATACGCCCGCTGGGTAGCGTACGGCTGCTGCGCAAGATCATGGTCTGGCTGGTGCTCGTTGCCTCGGTGTACTTGTTCGTCCAGGTTCTGTTGCAGCCGCGCCAGTCGATCCCGCAAGAGTCGGTGCTCGGTTTCTGGCCGGCTGTTGATCTTGCAATAGCCGGAGTCATCTCGTACGCCCCGCTAGCTGCTGATTACAGCCGGCACTCGCAAACCCGCAAAGCGGCCTTCTGGGGCGCATCCCTTGGGTACGGCTTAGCCGCCGTCGCGTATTACACACTCGGCGTCTTTGCAGTGCTCAACCTCGGCGCAGCCGATGTGATCACCGCGCTGGTCACCCTCCCGGCAGGGGCTATCGCCATCGCGATCTTGCTCGTCGATGAGGTGGACGAGGTCTTTGCCAATGTCTATTCGACGACGATGTCGGTGCACAACATCCTCCCTCGAGTCGATCGAAGGATCATCGCGGTGTTGATCGGGGTGACGGCAACGTTGCTGGCCGGGCTGCTCGACTTGGGCCAGTACCAGTCCTTCCTGTTCCTGATCGGCTCAGTCTTTGTGCCGTTGTACGCCGTCGCCGCCGTGGACTTCTTGCTGGTCAGCCGTCAGCGTTGGGATGTCTCGGTCACCTCCGGGCTCCGAGCGGCACCGGTGGTCGCATGGGCCTGCGGATTCGCGGCCTACCAGCTGGTCTATCCCGGAACGGTCCCCGGTTGGGCTGACTTCTGGACCCGGATCAACACCAGCATTGGATTCGTACCGCCTGGCTGGCTCGGCTCCTCCGTGGCGGCTATTGCAGTCGGCGGGCTGGTGATGTTAATCAGCGGTTTGCTGTTGCGTTACCGCCAGGACACCCGCGCCTCACACGCTGGCGAGCGTGGCAGCTGACGGGGTGACCAGCTCGCCGGTCTTGATTGCGCACCGCGGCTTCTCCTCGCGACATCCGGAGATGACGCGGGCCGCCTATGAGGCGGCGATCGAGTGGGCCTACCAGACCGAGATCCCCCTCGGCCTGGAGTGCGATGTGCATTTCAGTGCCGATGACGAGCTCATCTGCCTGCACGATCTGACCTTGGACCGAACCTCGACCAGCTCCGGCCCGGCGTACCAGCTCACGGTCGCTGAACTCAAGCTGATCGATTTCGGCTCGCGAAGCGTTCCTGATCCAGAACCTGAGCAGCGCGAGCTGGTCACCCTGCGAGAACTGATGATAATGGTCCGGGACGCGCGAGGAGATCACGTGCCAGTGAGCTTGGTGATCGAGACCAAGCATCCTAACGACCGCGGCCGCGAGGTGGAGGAACGGGTTGCGGCGATGCTCGCCGAGTTCGGCTGGGATCAGCCGGGGGCACCCGTCCGGCTGCTCTCATTTTCAGTGAAAGCAATGAGGCGGTTCGGTTGGTTGCTGCCGGGACTGGAACGCACGCTGCTCATTGAAGATGATCTTGGTCGGTGGCGAGACGGCAGACTGC
>JAICEV010000233.1 GCA_025923975.1 Propionibacteriaceae bacterium | reverse complement strand
GCGGTGCTCACAGTTGTCGGTCATGATCACCAGGCAGCCGCGGTCGGCGTGGGCGCCACCGGCGAAGGCGATGAGGTCGACTCCTGTGGCACGGCCGAAGCCATCGTCCGATCCATCCCGGCATACCTGAAGGACGAACAAGTCCGTGATCTGGCCCATGCCGGAATTACCACTGACTGGAGCATTCAGCCTGGGCGCTGGTCGCTGCTTGCCGGCACCGAGGGAGGACTTGCCATGCGACGCGTACTTCACGCCATCGGCGTAGACAAGGACGGTCTTACTGCACTGGATGCGGCAGCCCTTGACGCGCCGCAAGGGAGGATTCGCATCGAGGGTATTGGCACCGATGCGGTTCATCTGCGGAACCTCGTCGATGGCGTCACGCCTGGTGAAGTATGGCGGGCCGTGGTAGAGACCGCCACCGACGAGGTGACCAAGTTGCACAATTCAATGACCGACATCGTGGGGGAGCACCAAGAGATCATCGTTACGGGTGGGTGGTCGCACAGCGCCGCTCTGATGGCTGCCAAGCGCCGTAGGCTCGGCACCCTTCGACTCTCGGCCGTCCAGGAGGCAGGAGCTCGAGGGGCTGCCATTTACGCCGGCCGGGCCGCCGGCGTGCTCCCATCAGATGGGGTCTTTCCGGATCCGATGGTGTCTGCATGATCGTGACGCTCACGCCCAATCCCAGCCTGGACCGTACGCTGTTTCTCGACAGCTTCACCCGCGGTGCGGTTAACCGGTGCACTGCGACCCTTGCCGAACCGAGCGGCAAAGGCGTCAATGTTGCCCTGGCGTTGCACAGCCATGGTGTCCCCGTTCTAGCTGTGCTCCCAATAGGTGGTCCGGCAGGAGAGCAGCTAGTCCAATTGATTGACACGGCGGGCTTGCCGTACCGGGCTGTGACCATCACCGGCACTATCCGTACCAACGTCTCGATCATCGAGGCGGACGGCACCAGCAGCAAGATCAATGAACTGGGCCCAACCCTGACCTCGGAGGAGGTTGAGGAACTGGTCCGAACCACGCTTGATTCGTGCAGCTCTGGCGACTGGCTGGCAATTTGTGGGACTCTGCCGAACGGGTTCTCCGAACGCCACTTGGTGGAAGCGGTTCGCGCAGCGCGCACCGCAGGTCTGCGGGTAGCGGTGGATACCTCCGGATCCGTGCTCCGAGCAGTGCTCAGCGCCACACCACACTTCGTGAAACCAAACGCGCACGAGTTGGCTGAGGCAACCGGTCGACCGATACGCACAGTCGGTGACGTGACGGCCGCTGCAGGGCAGCTTCGGGCGATAGGGCAAGGCACCGTCTTAGTCAGCCTCGGTCGGGACGGCGCAGTCCTGGTCGACGGCAACGGGGCATTGCACGGACGTACCGCAGCAGTCACTGCCATCAACACTGTTGGTGCCGGTGATGCATTTCTGGCGGGTTACCTCGCAGCCGATGCCAACGCATCACCAGATCTGCTTGCCTCGGCATTGCGGTGGGGCGCGACAGCAGTCCAACACCACGGCACGCTGTTGTCTCGGGTCGATGACAGCATTCCCGTCCAGGTCACTGCGGCAGACCCCAATGTGACACTGAGCGAGCCCGCGACGCCCTGACGAGGACCTCGAGCTGCTCGCCAGCGATCTAGCGGCTGGTGTAGCCGCCATCTATGGGCAGCGATACGCCGGTGATCATCGAGGCGGCATCGCTGAGCAGGAAGACAATCGGAGCGGCGATCTCGGCCTCAGTCGCCCAACGCCCCAGCGGCATCTGCTCCAGAAACGGTCCGCCGATGTCATCCCGACCCCAGTACCACGCCGACATCGGCGTCATGACCACGGTGGGATTCACCGCGTTCACACGGATGTTGTATTTGCCCAATTCCAAGGCAGACACCCGGGTGATGCTGTCCAGGGCCGCCTTGGAGGCGCCGTACGAAATGTGGCCCGGCAATGCGACGAGGCTCGCTTGACTTGAGACATTGACGATCGAGCCTCCCCAACCGAGGCGAATCATCGACCGGGCGGCGTACTTGGTGACGAGTAGGGCGCCGCGGGTGTTGATGGCGATGACCCTGTCGAAGACCCCTATATCGGTGTCCATCGGAGTGGCAATCTCGCCGCCGAAACCGGCGCAGTTGACTACGCCGTAAAGATCGAGTCCCTCCAGCGCATCGCGGACGCTCTCTTCCGATGTCACGTCGAGGGCCAGCGTTCGCACGCCCGTTTCAGCTGCGAAGGCGCTCAAGTTCTCCTCTGACTGTCCGCTCGCGATCACATCTGCTCCGGCAGCAACGAGCTGTCGAACGGTCTCGCCGCCGATGCCGCCTGTGGCACCAGTTACGAGCACGGGTCTGTGGTTGAAGTCGATCACCGCTCCACCCTTTCACTCAGACCGGTGGACTGATGCGGTTGAGGTGGACGACACAACAAGAGCTCACCACGGCCGCGGAACATGAGGGGTCCGAATCCGTTCGGCACAACAGCGGTATTGCCAGCTGTCAACTGGCTAGTTCGCGCACCGGCAAGTTCGGCCTCGCCACTAAGAACGACCAGAACGGCGAAGCCGGGGTCGAGCGTCACCTCTCCATCCAGCGCAATCCGCTCCAGCCGGAAGTACTGGTCTGCTGCTTTCGGCAGCACCGAGGATCCGAACCCGGCCGGACGTACCAGCTGACGGATCTCATCAGTACTCCGACCCCGGAACTCGACGGCTTGCAGCGCAAGATCGAATCCCAGCCCTAGGTGTCCGTCACGCTGGCCGTCCAATTCGAAGTCCTGCCATTCCAACAAGACCGACAGGTCCTCAGGCTCCTGCAGTTCGGCCAAGAAAATCCCTTCACCCGGCGCGTGCAAGACACCGGGCGGCACATAGACAACGTCGCCGGGATGCGCCTCGATTCGGTGGAGCAGGCCACGCATCGAGTCGACGTCTTGGCTCATTACCAGCGACTTGAGCTCATCCAAGATCACATCCTGCTTCAGGCCGAGATAAACCTCACCCCCATCGACTATGAACCACGCCTCCGCCTTACCGTGCGCTCGGCCGAGATGCTGTGCCGCGAACAAAACGTCCGGATGTGCATGGATCGGCAGACGCTGGCCCGCATCCAACAACTTGACGAGCAGGCGCGTGTCGGCGCCAAAGCGTTCGACGTGCCCAGCTCCCAGCCACGCTTCGGGTTGGCTTTCGATCGCGGCTTTCAGGGATTGGCCGTCCGGAAGTGTGGTCAAGCCGAGGGACTCCTCACCGGCGAGCGTCGTGGTCGATGCCACCCAGTCCTCGGGCTCGCGGTCACCGGCGGGCGGCTCTCTCCGGAATTCGGTGATCTTCCGACCACCGCGATAAAACCGTTCCGGGGGACGGTTGGAGGAAAGCAAGATCACGTCCACGAAGCTGTTCTCCTTCGTACCAGAGCGGCGAGGAAACCCGCCAACAAGAGAATCGCCGAGCCCGATGAAATCATGTGTCAGTCCAAGCCTGCTGCGGCCAGCTCGGCAGCCCAGCGGCCAGCCTCCCCCGCCGAGGGTCGCCTCCCCTCGATGGCGGCCGCCGCGAACCGGGAAGCGAGCCGAGTCGCCCGCCGAATGCCGGTCCCTTGTGCCAGGCCGTAGAGGAGTCCGGCGGTGGCGGTATCGCCCGCTCCGGTCGTGCTGACGACTACCTGCGGTGCAGTCGCCAGTACCCACTCCGCCGTCGAACTCCACGCAGACCGAACCGACGAGAGACTGGCCCCGGCCGCCGCCAGGCGATCTTCACCAGCGCTGACCACGAACGCTCCTCGCGCACCCGCCGACACGACGGCGACGGCGCATCCATCGGCTACCAGACGGCGGGCACACTCCTCGACAAGATCGTCATCGGGCACTTGGGCGATAGCGAGCGCCGACGTTAGGTCGTCGATGCTGGGAGTGGCGATATCGACGTACGGCATGATCAGAGCGAACACTCGGCGCCAATCCACTTCGGCGGCTCTGGACCGCGGATCCACCACGGCCAGGTCGAGGGATGTCGTGATCCCTCGGCTGCGGGCCTCCTTGAACAGTTTGATGAGGGGTGCAGCGTCGTCGGCCAGTAGTGCGGGCAGCAGCGGCGGATAGCCGACATGGAGGATGTCCACCCGGTCGAGGTTGACCTCCCGGCCGGTGAACAAGGCGTTAGCGCCGGGATGATGCCAGAACGTCCGGTCATGATCCGCCATCTGCAACACGATGCTGTAGGAAGTCGCGGCACCCGAGGTGGTCGTGACGTCATCCAGGTCGACCCTGTGCTCGCCGAGCAAGCGACGAGCGATCTCGCCGAGCGGGTCGTTGCCGACCCTCGAGCAGACCAGGGTCGGCACCCCTGCGGAAGCGAGGGCAAGGCCGGTATTCGCGACACATCCGCCGACGGTGAGTTGTGCCGGGCCAATCTCATAGAGCTGGCCCGGTACCAATTCGGGGACAGCGGTCAGCTCGGGAGTGATGTCGATGCAAAGATGTCCGGCGACGAGTACCGAGTGCACGGCCGTCATCCGCCCACCTGTACGACCTCGCCAGCCTCATGGGAGCGGATCGCCGCGTCGTAGATCGCATGCGTGAGGGCGGCTTCCTCCGGTGTGGCGCAACCGAACCGGTCGCCCAGAGCGCCCTCCCTCTCGGCTAGGAACGCGGCCAACATCTGCAGGATGGCGTCGGAGAAGCCGGACTCGAAATTTGGCCCGGTCACGGTTGGCCATACCGACTGGCTGCCGGCGTCAAGGGAGGACCAGACCTGCTCACGCCCACCACCGGGTACGTCCACGACCGAGAACACCTCCACCCGTTTCGGATTCTTGGTCGAGAATCGCACCCCACCCTCTAGGCCCAGCGCTTCGAACTCCCAGGTGTTCTTCTCTCCCGGGTCGATGCGCTTCATCGCTGTCGTTAATGGGAACGAGTAGCTCTCCTTGTTCACCCATCCGTGCAGGACCGCGTTGTCCCAGGTATCGCACCGCTCCCGGCCTCCGTTCGGCGCCGGCCGCTCGGTCACGATGTCCTGCAGCACCCCAAAGATCCGGTCCGGGGTCCAACCGAGTCGCAACGGTACGTGCCATGTGTGCAGACCAAGATCGTTCATGACGCCGGCCTCGCCGCAGTACCGCGCCTGCCGCTTCCAGTTGATCGGCTTGCCGACGTCGAGGTCGCTGGCGTGCAGGAAGGAGCAGCGAGCCTCGATGATCCGGCCCAGGGCGCCCGAGCGCACATAGTTGACGGCCACCTGCGCGCCTGGGAAAAACGGAAACTCGCTGGCGCACCGTACGAAGGACTGTGGGTTGGCTGAGGCGGCCGCCACGATGGCGGCTGCGGCGGACGCGTCGATGCCGAACGGCTTCTCGGCGAGCAGGCTCTTGCCGGCCTGGATGGTGTCGACGTAGAGCTGTCGATGCAGGTCGTGCCGTACGGCGACGTAGAGCACGTCAATCGCGTCATCGCCGAGGAGGTCGGCGTAGTCGGTCACTTTCCGTGTCACAGTGGGTATCTGGTCGAACCAGTCCAGGGCTGGCGGATTGATGTCGCAGACCGCGGTGAGCTGTGGATGTACCGGGTGATTGATCAGCGCGGGCCATCGCTGCAGCGCCGCGGCGATCTCTCGTCCCATGAGCCCACCGCCCACGATGGCGACGTTCACGATCTTGGTCATCGCTCTTCTCGCACCAGCTGCAGGGCGTCCTGGACATCGGCCTTGTCGTGGAGCACCACCATCAGCGCTCGGGTGATTCCGGATGGATTCTCGTGCTGCACCACGTTCCGGCCGTACACGATGCCGCGGGCTCCCTGGGCTAGCACCGCCGCCGTCCGCTCGAGCAGGGTGCGATCATCGACTCGTCCGCCGCCGCGTACCAGAACAGGTACGTCGCCGGCGACCTCGATCACCTTGTAATAGTCCTCAACGTTGTCGGTGGGGTCGGCCTTGATCAGATCGGCACCCAGCTCGCGGGCCTGGCGCACCAGGGTCATGATCTTGTCGGTGTCACCGTCGACCATGTATCCGCCTCCGGCGGCGGCATTGTCCTGCATCACCAGTGGCTCGATCATCAGCGGCATGGCGTACTCGGTGGCCTCGGCCCGCAAGGCCATGATCGAGGAGATGTTGGCCTCCCGGATCTCCGGCCGCCCCGGCAGCTGCATGAGGTTCGCG
>JAICEV010000232.1 GCA_025923975.1 Propionibacteriaceae bacterium | reverse complement strand
GGTGGTGATGGACGGCGGCTACACACTGTTCTGACTCTCGGGACGGCTGCCATTTCGAGCTGCCCAGCGCGCCCGGCTGGTAAATCAGCTCGCTGCGACTTGCACCGCGTGAGATTCTGGTCCAGAGATGACAGCTCCACAACGAGACCCACACGAACTACCCACACCAGATGACGACGAGTTACTTGTCGAGCAACTCAGCCCACCGGCAGCAGACGCGTCAGCCTACGACGGAGATCAGCAGGACCTCGAAGATCGGCTCTCGCTGCGCCGGGTCGTGGGATTGTCGACAGAGCTGGCTGACATCACCGAGGTCGAGTACCGCCAGCTCCTGCTTGAGCGCGTGGTCCTGGTCAGCGTCTGGACTAACGGCAGCGAGGTAACCGCCCAGAATTCGATTGCCGAGCTCAAGGCGCTGGCCGAGACGGCTGGATCGCAGGTCCTCGAAGGACTGATTCAACGCCGTGATCGACCGGATCCGGCAACCTACATTGGGCGCGGCAAGGTGGACGAGCTGCGGGACGTCGTGGTTGCTACGGGCGCCGATACGGTGATCTGCGACGGGGAATTGACGCTCGCCCAGCTCCGTAATCTCGAGGACCGGGTGGGCGTGAAGGTCATCGACCGGACTGCGCTGATACTCGATATCTTCGCAGGACACGCGAAGAGCGCCGAAGGCAAGGCCCAAGTCGAGCTGGCGCAACTGCAGTACCTGAAGCAGCGGCTCCGCGGCTGGGGTGGCAATCTCTCACGTCAGGTCGGCGGTCGCGCCAGCGGCGGCGTCGGTATCGGCGGTCGTGGTCCTGGCGAGACCAAGATCGAGACGGATCGGCGTCGCATCAATAGCCGCATTGCCAAGCTGCGGACGGCATTGCGTGAGATGGACATCACCCGGGAGACGAAGCGCGCGGAACGGCGTCGCAATGAGGTCCCGTCGGTGGCAATCGTGGGGTACACCAACGCCGGCAAGTCCAGCCTGCTTAACCGGCTCACCGGGGCCGGTGTTCTGGTCGACGATGCGCTGTTCGCCACCCTTGATCCGACTACTCGACGTGCAGCCGCAGCCGACGGCCGGGTATACACGCTGACCGACACTGTGGGCTTTGTTCGGCACCTGCCGCACGATCTCGTGGAAGCCTTCGCCTCGACTCTGGAGGAGTCAACCGAGGCCGACCTGCTGATCCACGTCGTGGATGGGTCAGATCCAGACCCGGTTGGTCAGATCGGTGCCGTTCGGACGGTCTTGGCCGACATCGGCGCAGCCGACATCCCCGAGCTCATCGTGATTAACAAGATCGACCGCGCAACTGCCGAGGCGCTCAGCATGCTGCGCGGCAAGTATCCCGACGCGGTGTTCGTTTCTGCGCGCACCGGAAAGGGCGTCGACAAACTGCGCGCAACCATCGAATCGCTCCTGCCCCGGCCGGAGATCGAGATGCGTGCGCTTATCCCGTACGAGCGCGGCGACCTGGTCAACCGCATTCACCAGACTGGCGAATTCCTCAGCACCGAACACCTCGCCGCTGGCACGCTGGTTACCGCCCGGGTCAATCCCTCGCTCGCTGCCGACCTGGCCCCATACAAATTGGCACCGTACGAGCTGGTGGGCAGCGATTCGGTGAGGCGCGACGCGCACTGATGGCCGAGGTGGGCCACGCCGATGTGCTCGCGGCTGCGGTCAAGGCGATCGGCGGCACGGAACGGCCCGGCCAGGTCCATATGGCCGATGCCGTCGCGGAGTGCTTGGAATCAGATCATCATCTGTTGATTCAGGCCGGCACTGGGACGGGCAAATCACTCGGCTATCTGGCTCCGGTTCTGCTGTGGCTGGTCCAGCATCCTGGCAAACGGATCGTCGTGGCTACCGCGACGCTGGCTCTGCAGAGTCAGTTGGCGAACAATGAGATTCCGGCCGCACTCGATGCAGTCGAATTGGTTACCGGTCATCGACCGCAACACGCGATCCTCAAAGGTCGTACCAACTACGTGTGCCTGCTTCGACTCCGGGACGGCGCGGCCCAAGATCAAGGGGCGCTGATCCCGGCTGGCGAGTTGATCGAGAGCATCAGATCCGCGCCGCAGAGTACGCCGGAGTCAGCCCTGGGTGCAGAGGTCCTGGCGCTACGCGCCTGGGCTGAGCAGCAGGCAGGACACGGTGGCTTGGCCGACCGCGATGACGCTCCGTCTCATACCGAACGAGCCTGGGCCCAGGTCTCCATTCCGGTCCGGGAGTGCTTGGGCGCGCAGCGCTGCCCGTACGGCGACGAGTGTTTCGTAGAGAGCTCACGCGACGCGGCTCGTGCCGCAGACCTCGTCGTCACCAATCACGCACTTCTTGCGATCAACGCAATGCATGGCGGTACCGCTCTTCCGGAGCACAGCGCCGTGATCATCGACGAGGCGCATGAACTGGTCTCGCGGGTTACCGGCGCCGCATCGGCAGAGCTAAGTCCACAGATGGTCGAGCGGGTAGCCCGCCGGGCACTGGCCTACCTGGAGGACGAGGTTGCTCAGGAGTTGCTTGAGTCCGCCAAGACACTGCGGATCGCATTGGACGCTGCAGCGCTCGAGCGTGTCGAGGACCCAGACAGCTCGTTCGTCGCTGCTTGCGTCTCGATACGCAACGCCGCCCGTGCCGCGGTGAGCGCACTGACGGGAGAGAACGGTCAGCAGCCAGACAAGCGGCAAACGGCCGCTGCCGTCAAAGAGGTCTTCGATATCGCGGAGCGGATGGCAGAGCTCGATACGCACGACGTGGTGTGGGTGGCTGATCGCGAGCGCTTCGGTCGCGAGGCGCGAGTAGCTCCATTGTCGGTTGCGGGGTTGATGCGAACCCGCGTCTTCGGTGAGCGCACCACCGTGCTGACCTCCGCGACGCTCAAGCTGGGTGGTGATTTCATTCCAATTGCGAGCAGTGTCGGGCTCCAGGAGGCCGAGCGCCTCAACTCCGTGCGTGTGAGTGAGGGTTCCGAAGAGGACGGGCCGGCATCCAATGAGCGAGAGGACGGAGCCGTTCCGTGGCGCGGCCTTGATGTTGGCTCGCCGTTCGAGTATCGGCGGCAGGGCATCTTGTACATTGCCCGCTCGCTGCCTCCACCAGGGCGTGAGGGTCTGTCCGACGCTTCGCTGGCCGAAATCGCTGAGCTGCTGGAGGCCTCCGACGGTAGGGCGCTTGGACTCTTTTCTTCCCGCCGGGCCGCCGAGATTGCAGCCGTTCACGCGCGGAAGCGGCTTCCAGCGCTGACGATCTTGTGTCAAGGCGACGCCCAGTTGCCTGACCTCACGAGACGCTTCATCAAGGACGAAAAGACTAGCCTTTTTGGCACGCTGTCACTCTGGCAGGGCGTCGACGTTCCAGGTACCACCTGCCAATTGGTGATCATTGACCGGATTCCATTCCCTCGCCCGGATGAGCCACTGACGGTAGCTCGGCAGCGTGCGGTCAGTGAGGCGGGTGGAAACGGCTTCATGAAAGTTGCCGCGAGTCATGCCGCACTGTTGCTGGCGCAGGGCTCAGGTCGGCTGATCCGTCGCCTCAGCGATAGGGGAGTGGTGGCCGTGCTGGATCCCCGCCTGGTCACCGCGCGCTATGGCACTTTCCTCAAGGCGTCCATGCCCGATATGTGGCAGACCACCGATCGGCAGGTGGCGATCCAGGCCCTGCGCCGCCTTTCTGGCCAGGCCTAAGCCGCCAGCTCCAGGCGCTGCTCCGCTGGGAGCGGGCCCCAGACCCGCACCTAGCGGAGGTGTCCATCGTCTGGCACGCTTGCGGTATGGAGCACACGTACGATTTCGACCTGACGGTCATCGGCTCGGGTCCTGGCGGCCAGAAGGCTGCGATCATGGCGGCCAAGCTCGGGCACAAGGTGTGCGTCATCGACACCAAGTCGATGGTCGGGGGCGTCTGTGTCAATACAGGCACGATCCCATCGAAGACATTGCGGGAGGCAGTCCTCTACCTGACTGGTATGCAACTTCGCGACCTCTACGGCGCGAGCTATCGAGTCAAGGAAGAGATCACCATCTCCGACCTGCTTGCCCGGCTGCAACACGTGGTCGGTCGCGAGACGGAGGTGATCCGTTCCCAGCTGATGCGAAATCACATCGAACTGGTGGCTGGACATGCGAGCTTCCTCGACCCGCACACACTCACGGTCGAAATCGAAGGCGTGGGGGCACTCCGCACCCTGACTGCGAACTACATCGTCATCGCAACCGGTACCGTGCCGGCCCATCCGCCGCACGTCGACTTCGACTCGCTGCGTGTGCTCGATTCGGATCAGATCCTCACGTTGGACACCGTGCCGGGCTCATTGGTCGTAGTCGGTGCCGGCGTTATCGGCGTGGAATACGCGTCGATGTTCGCTGCCCTCGGTACCCGAGTGACGTTGGTCGAGAAGCGTGACAAGATGCTCGACTTCTGCGATCCGGAGATCGTCGAATCCTTGAAGTTCCACCTGCGCGACCACACCATGTCGTTCCGGTTCGGCGAGGAGGTTTCCTCTGTGGAGAGCTCCGGGCGTGGCACGATCACGACCCTTGCCTCAGGCAAGAAGATCGCTGCTGAGGTGGTCATGCACTCTGCAGGTCGGCAGGGCAATACGGCCGACCTGAACCTCGATCTTGCCGGTCTCAAGAGTGATAACCGTGGACGGCTCGTGGTCAACGCGAATTATCAAACCGAGGTGCCACACATCTACGCGGTCGGTGATGTGATCGGTTTTCCAGCACTCGCCTCTACCTCGATGGATCAGGGCCGACTCGCCGCGGCGCACGCCTTCCACGAGCCAGCCAACGAGCTCCGAAGTCTGCAGCCCATCGGCATCTACACGATTCCGGAGATCTCGTTCTGCGGGAAGACTGAGGGAGAGCTGACCCGTGAGTCGGTTCCCTTCGAGGTCGGCATATCCCGCTATCGCGAACTGGCCCGTGGCCAGATCATTGGGGACTCCTATGGCATGTTGAAGCTCATCGTGCATGCCGATACTCGGGAGATCCTGGGCGTACATGTCTTCGGTAGTAATGCCACCGAGCTGGTACACATTGGCCAAGCGATCATGGGCTGCGGAGGAACAGTCGACTATCTCGTCGACACAGTCTTGAACTACCCGACGTTGTCGGAGGCATATAAGGTCGCGGCTCTTGATGTTTCGAACAAGCTTCGCGCCGTTGCTCGGTTCACCATGGAGATGGCAACCAGCGAACCCAGCATGTTGTGAGGCGCCCCGTATAGCGTGGTCAGACCCGGCGTAGCACCGCTACGACTTTGCCCAAGATCGTGGCGTGATTCCCGTCGATGGGGTCGTAGGCCGGATTGTGAGGGAGCAGCCACACCTGATTGCCGGTTCGCTTGAAGGTCTTGACGGTTGCCTCGTTGTCGAGCAGCGCAGCGACGAACTCACCGTTGTTCGCTGTCGGCTGCTGCCTGACAACCACCCAGTCGCCGTCACAGATCGCCGCGTCGATCATGGAGTCGCCACGCACTTCCAGCAGGAACATCGTGCCCTCGCCGACCAACTGCCGCGGCAGCGCGAAGACATCTTCGACGCTTTCCTCGGCCAAGATCGGCCCGCCTGCGGCGATCCGTCCCAGCACTGGCACGTGCACCGGCTCTGGGAACGCGTCGCCAATACCGGTGTCATCCCCACCCTCTGTTTGGCGCGAAACTGTATGTTGCCTGCTTGCCGGCCGGTCCTCCGTTGGCAGCAGCACCTCCAGCGCACGCGGACGATTCGGGTCGCGCCGCAGAAAGCCCTTTGCCTCCAGCATCTTGAGCTGATGCGCGACGCTGGAGGACGAGGCGAGACCAACGGCATCCCCCATCTCTCGGATGCTGGGTGGATAGCCACGCCTGTCCACGGTCTCTTTGATGACCTCCAAGATCCGGCGCTGTCGAAGTGTCAGCCCATCGGCATCGGTTGGGCCGTCCGGGAACGAGCGGAAAGCCGCGCTATCGCCAAGCTGAGCGGCGACATCACTCTCACGGGGACGGCCGCGGCGCTTGCTCGGCTGTGGGAACTTGGGGTCGCTCTGTGCCATAAGGCTGACGATAGAGAACTTCGCTGACAGATTCAAACATTTGTTCGAGCGTGTTGCAGATACTGCTCGACTACCAATTCAAAACAAAAGTGTCAGAAGTGGATGTTTCACTCATTTTG
>JAICEV010000231.1 GCA_025923975.1 Propionibacteriaceae bacterium | reverse complement strand
GGAATCCAGAATCTTGCCGATGCGAAACACAGTGTTGATGTGCTGTGGAAGTACGCCGGTACGCACGAAGAGCTCTTCGGCCCCCAGCTGATGCAGCCAGTGCTGTGCATCCTGCGGGTCCGCAGCCCGATAGTGCTGAATGGGAGCCACGAGCTTGTTGTGCTCGTCGAGGAGCCCGACGTCCACGCCCCAGGCCGTGACACCCATGCTGCTGGCCGCACCGTCTAACTGCGCGGCCGCACGTTGCAGACCAATAACGGTCTGCGCAAAGAGCTCGTCTGCGTCCCAATGCAGTTCCGGACCGGATCCTGCTGGTTCGTTGCGGAATCGGTGCACCTCGGCAACCTCAAGGCGATCACCCTCAAGTCGCCCCACGAGGACACGGCCGCTCGTGGCGCCCAAGTCGACGGTCACATAGCTGCTCATCATCCTTGATCGTCACACAGCGGTGTACGCACCATCGATGACAATGCTTTGGCCCATCAGATATGACGACCTGGCGGAGCACAAGAAGACGACGAGCGCCTCAAGATCAGCAGGCTCGCCCATTCGTCCAGCCGGAATCATGTTCCGCCACCGCTCGGCGAGCTCCGGATTGGCAGTCGTGAACTGCCGCGTCATCTCTGACAGCATGTAGCCGGGCGCGATGGCGTTGACGCGGATCCCGATGGGTGCCCACTCCACGGCCAGCGCCTTGGTCAGCATCTCCACGCCGGCCTTAGATGCGTGATACGACGCCTGATGTTGCGGAAGATTCACAACCCGCGCCGACATAGACGAGACGTTGACGATGGCGCCTCCGTTGCCAGCTGCAGCGCAGGCCCGCGCGAGGGCCTGACAGCACAGGAACGTACCGGTCAAGTTGATGTCGATTACCCGCTGCCAGGATTCTTTTGAGACATCGATGCTGTCTTCCCAGATGGTGACCCCGGCAGCATTGATAAGAATGCTTGGCGAACCGAGCGTGTGACTGACTTCACTAAACGCCGCAGCGACGCTGCCGTCGTCTGTGACGTCTGCTGCCACACCGACGCTCTCCACGGCGCACTCGTGCTGAACGGCCTCTGCACTGTCTTTGACTTCCGCGAGCACATCAAGTAAAGCGATCTTGGTTTCCCACCTCGCAAGTGCTTGGGCCATGCTGAATCCGAGCCCTCGAGCTCCGCCGGTGATCACCGCGACTTGACCTGCCAAATCCTCAAACACCTTCGTCCATCCCATCTGCACACGCTTAACGCCTTGTTAATAGCCGCGTCCACATGAAAGCACGCACGATGCTTGCCCCAGGAAACCGCGGTGCGAAAGTCGTCTGGACAGTGATCAAGGAAAGAAAACTCCGGCCTGAAGCCTGGCAGATACACCGATGCGACATGCACGCGGCTGTTCGGGGTAACCCTCGCTACATGACAACGACCCAGTCTGAGATCGATGACCTGATCGCGCAGATGACGCTGACCGAGAAGGCCGGGCAGCTCACCCAGTACTTCTATTTCCGCTTGCCGCAACAGCCCGGAGTCGAGCCGGCCCTGCATGTGGACCGGGACGAGCAGCCGCTTGAGGTGGAGTCGGCTCTGGGGCGCAGCGGTGTCGGGTCGCTGTTGTTTGTCACCGATCCGGCGGAGATCAACCGCCTGCAGCGGCTGGCCATCGATGGCAACCGGCTAGGCATCCCGGCACTCTTTGGATTCGATGTGATTCACGGGCTCCGCACCATCCTCCCGGTGCCGATCGCGATGGCGGCGTCCTGGGATCCAGCGACGATCGAACGTGGCCAGGCGGTGGCCGCCCGGGAGGCGCGCGCCGTAGGTATCCACTGGACGTTCGCGCCAATGATCGACATCGCCCGCGATCCGCGCTGGGGTCGCATCATCGAGGGCGCCGGCGAGGACCCCTTCCTCGGTGCAGCCGTCGCCGTCGCGCAGGTGCGCGGCTTCCAGGGCGACGATTTCTCGGCGCCTGACCGGGTTATCGCCGGACCGAAGCACTTCGCCGGATATGGGGCAGCCTTGGGCGGGCGCGACTACGACGAGGTCAGCCTGTCCGACTTCGACCTGTGGAACATCTACCTTCCCCCGTTCCAGGCGGCGATAGACGCCGGCGCAGGCAACGTTATGACGGCCTACATGGATCTCAACGGCATTCCAGCGAGCGGAAGCAGGTGGCTGTTCACCGAGGTGCTGCGGGAAATGTGGGGATTCGACGGCTTCGTGGTGAGCGACGCCAACGCGGTACGCAATCTTTTCACCCATGGCTTCGCTGCTGATCTGACCGATGCAGGTGCCCGCGCAGTGACCGCGGGCGTGGACCTTGAGATGGCGATTACCGATCCTGCCTACGGCCACCTCCCTGAGGCGGTCGAAGCCGGTGCGGTGAGCGAGGAAACGATCGACGCGAGCGTGCGACGCGTGCTGGAAGCGAAACGCCGATTGGGCCTGTTCGACTCGCCGTATGTCGATGAGGATCGGGCCCGCGAAGTCCTTGCCGATCCCGCACACCGCGAGGTTGCCCGTGTGGCGGCGGAGCGGTCGGCGGTGCTTCTCCGCAATGAGGACGGCCTGCTCCCTCTCGATGCTGGAAGCCTGAAATCCATCGCGGTCATCGGCCCGCTCGCCGACTCCAAGCGGGACACCATCGGACCATGGGTCTTCGACTTCGACTTGGGCGAGACAGTGACAGTGCTGGACGGCATTCGAGGCAAGGTCGGCGATGAGGTGCGGGTTGAGTACGCGCAGGGAGTGCCGGTGGTGCAGCGCGTGTTCCCGTCGATGTTCGACATGTTTGGCGGGAACCGGCCCCAGGACCCCGAAGGGTTCGATGAGGACGCCGAGTTCCAGCGTGCGGTAAACATCGCCGGCGAGGCCGATGTTGCAGTGGTCGTGGTGGGTGAGTGGCAGAACATGATCGGCGAGGCGGCGTCGCGTTCGTCGCTCGAGCTGCCCGGGCGCCAACTGGAGCTGCTGCAGGCAGTCGTCGACAGCGGTACCCCTGTCGTGTTACTCGTGATGAACGGACGGCCGCTGGATCTACGCTGGGCCGCCGAACACGTGCCAGCGATCATGGACATCTGGTACCCCGGCACCCAAGGCGGTGCCGCGGTTGCGAACCTTCTCTTCGGATCGGTTTCACCAGGCGGCAAGCTGCCATTCAGTTGGCCGCGTACCGTCGGACAGGTTCCGATGGTGTACTCCTACACGCTCTCCCACGAGCCCGAGAATCAGGGCCGACGCTACTGGGATGAAGCCAGCACCCCGCTGTTCCCCTTCGGATACGGCCTGAGTTACGGCAGTTTCGCCTTCGCCAACCTCACCGTCAACCAGCCGACGATCACCCCCGACGCCGCACTGACTGTATCGGTGCAGGTGACCAACACCAGCGATCGCGAAGCAGACGAGGTTGTCCAGCTCTACATTCACCAGCGATACGGCTCAGCGTCCCGGCCGGTGCGCGAGCTCAAAGGGTTCCAACGGACAACCCTGGGCGCAGGTGAGTCGCGCACAGTGGAATTCTCGCTGGGCCAAAACGAGCTGCGGTACTGGAATGCTGCGGTTCGCGATCGGGTGATCGACATCTCAACCTTTGACGTATGGGTCGGCGGTGACTCCACCGCAGAGCTGACAACCACATTCGAGGTCACCAAGAGCTAGCCCGCCGAGAGCTCGCAGTACCAGCCCCACGCGATAGACAGTCTGGCTGGCGTGCATGCGCCGCTCTAGGCCGGGACCCTGCTCGTTCAACAGCATGGAATGACGTCCATGGGATGCTCAACCGCGATGACTGACCCATCGTCGGCCAACCCGACCGATCCGCTGGCAAACGACAACCACTGCGCACCCTGCCGATCATGACGGTCGCTCTCCAAGATGATCTTCTCCCCTCCGTGGGCAGGAACGACGCAGTGCTGACGGGTTGCGGTTACACGCTCGTCGGATAGATGAGGACGGTCGCCCAGGCTGCGCATGCTCGACCCTGGCCCTCCTCGCCAAGGCCATCGTTTGACCGCGCCTTGACTGAAACCTGTTTCACGTCGATATCCAACGCTTCGGCTAGGTTGCGGCGCATCCCGTCCAGGTGCGGCCGCAACCTGATCGTGCCAAGCACGATGAAGCAGTCCACGTTCGCAACCTCGTAGCCGGTGGCGCGTACGTGACGGGCGAACTGCCCGACAAAATCCAGGCTTCGAGCGTCCACCGTGTCCGGGTCGTCCTCCGGGAAGTGGGTTCCCAAGTCGCCATCAGCGATCGCGCCCGCGAGAGCGTCAATAACAGCATGGCTAAGCACGTCACCATCGGAATGCGTATTGAAGCCCACCGCAGCCGAGATATCCACGCCCCCCAGCACTAGCGGGCATCCCTCGACAAGTCGATGAATGTCGTGCCCGGTTCCTACCCGGAAAGGTGGGTGCATGCGGTCCACCGTAGGGGTCCACGGACCGTCCGGCTGGGCGTTCACTGCCGAACCTCGCTCTGAGGTGATCTCGAGCCTTCAGGCGTGCAGCTCTTGTTCCCACAAGATGTCGGTGACCGCGCGGAGCCCGGCCGACAAATGCCGCCGGTAAGTGCTGGACGGCAACCCAAGAACCTCAGCGGCAACTTCTTGCGACGGCGCCGGAGCCAAGTACGTCCGCCGCAGCGCCCGGAACCCCCGTGCGTCACGGGGGGAGGCCTGCAAGGTCGCCAACGCCTCGTCCAAAACTTCTCGCAGCACACCCAGACGAGCCTCCGGTCCGGGGGCTGCGCCGACAGAAGCCGTCGGCAGCCGGCTTTCCACCAGCCGGCAGCGCAGCAGCGGGTTGCGAACGAGCCGGTCCGGCCGATGCAACTCGCGGAGCATAGACCGAACCGCCTGCGCGAACTCCTCACGGCTGAGCGCGAGCAGAGCGGCCTCTGCGGGCCGCTCGGGCAGGACAGGGACGGGTTCACGCGCGGTCTCGCGCTCGCTCATCAGCGCGATCCAGCGAGCCGGCGGCACGGCTCGCCAGTCATGGCCGAACACGCTGTAGCGGTGGCCGCCGAGTGTGAAGTCTGCCTCGGGCATCGGGTTCTGGTCCGTGTAGGTCATCGGGCCCAACCAGGTGTCTGGATCGGCTGTGGGTACGAACGAGACGGCGAGCCCAGGGGTGGTCAAGTAGTGACGAGCCAGCTGAACGGCGAGCAAGGTTTGCGCGGGAGAGGGCATCTGGTACGTCTCGGCGTCCAGCCACCACCGAACGTAGGTCACCCGCTCGCCGGCCCGCACCGGCGAATGGCGGCCAAGCCGGATCCGCGCGGCGACGACGGCCGGGTCCACATCGAGTGGTCCACCACGTTCTGGTAGTGCTGCCAACGCCATCGCGGCACGCAGCGACGATGAGGCCGGGATCGTGCGGTCCCTGACGATCAGCCAAGCACTCGGGTCCTGGTCCCACCACAGGTCCGCCAGTTCGGCCGACTCTGGCCCTTCGTGTTCAGCTATCAGGCTCAGAACGGCGGCCCGGTCGGCGGATGCTGCTCGGCTGACCTGCAATATCGCGCTCGGTGCGAGCAGGAAGGCTCGAAGCGACGGGTGCAAGGCCATCAGGTCGAACAGCGCCGACTGGTGCACCTCGGTGTCGCCGACCTCCATCAGCCGCAGGTAGTGGCGTCCGGCTCGTTCGTGCAGCAGGCGTTGGCGCTGCGGATTCCCGCCAGCGCAGGTCCTTGTCGAGCAGGTCGCGGGCCAGGTCGTGAGGAAAGACTCCGCCCAGTCCGGATTCCATGTAGGGCTGTCGGCGCAGCCAGTCGAACTCCGTGGTGACGTCGTCGTCGAGCAGTGCCGCAAGCAGCCCCTCGTCGGTGAATCGAACCTGCGCGCTGGCGTAGACCGCGTCTCGATAGGACGGGCCAGGCACGTCGCTCAGCAGCCGCTCCAAAAGGCTGCCCAGCACGTCGGGAGACCCGGACGGGTCGAAGTCGCCTTGTTTATCGAGCTCCCCGACAAGGGCGAGCGCCAACGGATGGCCATGGGTAAAGGCGATCACAGCGTCATGCTGGGACTCTGGGACGCCGACCCTCGACAGATATGTGCGTGCCTCGGTGGGGCTCAGGTTGTGTAGCGGCATCTGCGTAAGAAGCTCGCCCCAACCCGGGTCCGTAAGCTACAGCCAAAGCCAGGTGGCGCAGCTGCTCAATCTACCGCTCGGCACGGTGAAGACCCGGATCCGCGACGGGCTGATCGGGCTGCGCGGTGCGTTGGCGGCAGAACTCGCTCCGACAAGGCGAGC
>JAICEV010000230.1 GCA_025923975.1 Propionibacteriaceae bacterium | reverse complement strand
GTCCAGCCTTAACCACTGCCTGATGGTGTTGGGGACGGGCAGGGCGGAATCTAACCGCTCGGCGTGGCTGCGTGCCGGCGAGGCGCTGCAGCGAGTTCTGCTAGAAGCCACTCGGTTGGATTATGTCGTTAGCCTTGCCAGCCAGGTTGCCGAAGTGCCGTCCACCCGGGACCGCCTTCGCAAGGAGCTCGGTCTTGAGTTTCACCCACTTCTCTTGATGAGGATTGGCCGAGCTGCCCTTACGCCAGCCTCAAAGCGACGAGATCTGAACACGATCATTTCGGAAACCGGCGACTGATAGCCACTCCTGCAGGAGCTGGGCAGCTGCTGGCGTGATGTGAGGAGAAGCTGCGGGAGCACAACCGGTACGTCGTCGAGCACTTGGAGGATCTGCCTGAGATTCGCAACTGGCATTTACACGTTGATCAGAAGTCTTGATCAACGCCGCAGATAGCTAGCCAAGCTCTAGCGCCTCGTGCAATGATCTCCATTTTCATCCACGTCTGTTGATGAGAATCGGACGAGCTGCTGTAATGGACGGGTTCAAAGCGACAAGATCTAAACATGATCATCTCGGAGAGAGAAGAGTGATCCCCACCACTTTGCGAAGATCATCCAGGAGTCTTTGATAACTACTCTGTTGAGGCGCCGGCCGGGCCAGATCCCTCCAGCTGGTTCTTGAGCTCAGTCCAGATCCTTTGCTCTTGACGCCGCCCAAGGCGGGCGACCAGCGGACCGAGCAGCCGCAGCGGCCACCCTCTCGGGCGAACGTCCCAGGACCAGCTCATCCGCGTCGCACCATCAACGACCTCGAAGGTCAATCCGCCATCGATGTCGACAGCCGACATCGTGGTGCGTGATCCGAACCTGGTGGCCCTCTGGTACTCGGTGACCTCGATGAGCATTTCGACAGGGCGCCGCTTAGACCTTGCGGCCGCGCGGAATCGGGTACCGACCCTGATCGGCCCGTCGGTGATCTTCTCCGACCGTAACATTTGTGGGTTGTAGATCGGTTCATTGCGTTGGTCGGCGACAAAGTCGAAGACTTGCTCGACCGGTCGGTTGATCAGTATTTCGCCGCTGACATTCGCCATCTCTCGGCTCCGCACTCTCTGCATTGTTACCACTGCTGCGGTCGATATCCCGCAGTCACTCCACTCCTCCAGTCGGGAGGCCACCAGAGGCCAACCAAGATCGGATCATCAGCTCACGGTTGCTCCGATTGGGGTCAGGGCGATGCCATGATCGAATCCAACTCGCTCTGCAACAGGTGGGTGAGGGCGCCAAGGTCTGGGCCGTGATCCGGGTCGACGATCACAGCGATGGTGAGCACACCGGCGTACGACAACACCTCAAAGTAGACAGTCATATTCCCGCGATCCCCAACCCCGATCGGAATGGCTGCGCTGACCTGGTGCCCGCCAAGTGTTACCGGCTCAGCGGGGCCGCGGACATGCGTCACAAGGGTGTGGAATCGGTGCTGGTGCTTCATGTAGAAGCGGTAACCCCCAAGCCTTGCGAGGAACCGGAACACACCACCGAGGATCGCAATCGGTGCGGGACCAGTTGCTGCCGCTTTGTGGGCGCGTACCGCTGACTCAACTTGCGCGAGCCGTTCGACTAGGTTGCCGCGGGCCGGCACGTCGACAAGCATCGGGCTCACCAAATTGCCGATCGCCGGCCCACCGCCCGGCCTGCGGCCGGAAACCGGCACGGTAATGGCTATCGGGTCGATTGACTCTCCTCTGCTCAGCAATAACTGATGCAGGGCGCCAGCTACAGCGACGAGAACCGCGTCGTTCGTCGTAGCCCCATTCCGATGTGCTGCTGCTCTCAGCAAACCGCGATCCAGCCTGACGACTGTCATCCCTAGGTGCGGACCCGTCTGTTGCACGAGGGAGCACGGGGTTGCGCGCGCCGGCCGAAAGCCTCCGCCCGCAAACATCGACCGGCGCAGGGAGGGCCACAAACCGGCTGCCCGACGTATGCCGAGAAGCCGGGTGCGCCAAGCATCTCGAGCAAGGCTCGCTCGTGTCGGCGCCTCCCGCGGGAAGGACACCGCGGCAGGCGGCGCACCCGGATCAAGAAGCGCCGCCAGCACGTTCACCCCGCCCAGGCCGTCTGCGAGGACATGGTGCAACACGACCACAACCGCCGCTGTGCCATCCGCTAGGTCGTTGATCAGAATGATCAACCACAGCGGGGCATCCTTCGGTAAGGGATCCATGATCACAGAAAGCGCAGTGTCATACAGTGCCGGCTCGTCTCCTGGTGCTCTGCAGGCCACAGCCCGCACGTGGCGATCGACGTTGAAGTCAGCGTCGTCCACCCACACCGAGCGCCCGCAGCCCGGCGGTACCTTGATCAACCGCTGCCTCAGCCGCGGCACGGCACGGATGCGGTTTGAGATCAGCTTCTGGAGCTGAGACAGGTTGAGATCATCGGATTTGTCCAACACCAGGATGACCGCGAATTGCTGCGGGACCCTGCCAGTGTCCATCGCCACGAACGCCAGGTCGGCCGAGCTGGCACGCTCGATCACTGGCTGTTCCCCGCTCGACGTCCCCACTCGCCAAGGGTCTCGCATCATCGATCCCACATGCCTATCCGACAGATGCTTTGGGCAGCATGGAAAAGTCGGCAGGTCCAGCGCCGTGCGGAAACAGGGCCGTTCGGCACTTATGCTCGCCGTCCTGAGCCGCAACCGTAGAGGGGTGGTAACGACAGCTGGGCCTGCAGGGGGTGTCGCCCCCAGGAGACGTCATTTTGATCTTGAGAGATGGGCCGGGAACCGGCAACGGTACCTTGACAACCTCAAGGTGGTCCTGATTGCAATGATTATTGCGATTCACGGTGTGCTCAGCTATGTCGGGTTTGATCAACTCTGGTCCTATGCCGATGTGCAGGAGGTTACCTTCGCTCCGGTGACCGAGGTGATCCTGTTCGCCGTGATCGGGCCCTTCGCGCTGTTCATGATCGCGCTGCTGTTCCTGGTCGCAGGCCTGCTGACCCGGCTGTCGCTGGAGCGCAAGGGTCCTGGCCGCTTTGCCGCCGATCGACTACTTCGGCTTGGGGTGCCGTTCGCTGTGTTTACTTTCGGCATATGGCCGCTGCTCATGTACACGCTGTACCACCCGCTCGGCGCAGCGCCCGGATCGTACTGGGATGAGTTCGTTGATGAGAGCGGCCATCTCGATACCGGTCCCCTCTGGTTCGTGGGTGTGCTATTGATCTTTTCGCTGGGGTACGCAGCTTGGGTCGGGCTTGGGCGCCGGATGGTTGCCATCGTCGGTCCATGGCGACGAGCCGTTGCATCTCCGCTGGTGCACGAAATCACAGCACTGCGCCTGCTACTGGTCGCAGGGGTGGTGGCTGCGACGACGTTTCTGGTACGGCTCGTCTTCCCTCTTGGCAGCGAAAGCTTCACCGACCTCAACATGTGGGAGTGGCCCGCCTGCATAGCGCTGTTCGCCCTCGGCATCGCCGCCTCCAGACAGGGCTGGCTGATCGCTGTTCCGGACCGGCTCCGCGGGCAATGCCGCCTCATCACACTGATTGCCGCCGCCGCCACGGTGGCCCTTGTGTTCATTGCGGGACAGCTTGGAGTGCTTGAGCAGCTCTTTGGAGGCTGGAACTGGCCTGCCCTGGTCTTCGCTGCCATCGAGAGCATGCTGACAGTGCTCGGATCGGTCTGGCTGTTGGGCGCGGCGCAACGACATCTCAGTCGACGGCTGCCCTTGGGTCCTAAGCTCGCTCGGAGCTCGTACGGAGCCTTCATGGTCCAGGGAATCGTTCTCATCGGACTGGCCGTCGCATTGCGGCCGATTCCCCTAATCGCTGAAGTGAAAGCGCTGGTTGTGGCTTGCGGTGGCGTCGCGGGCTCTTTTGCACTCGCCTGGTTGCTCATCAGTCGAGTCCCCGGGATGGCACGCGTCCTTTGACGATGCCGCCGAACAGCTATCGGGGGACGAAGGTCCCCGCCACGGACGACCAAGTGCGGTTGTGCGCCTACGACCGCACCACCAGTGTCGAAGGTGTAAGAGATGCCCGACTCAACGCGGTGGAGGTGCGGGATGAGGAATGAGATCGTTGTCGGTCTGGACAATTCGCCGTCAGGTCAAGCTGCCCTGAAGTGGGCAGGCGAACAGGCCAGAAGCCTGGGCACCGGACTACGGGCCGTACACGTACTTGACTGGCCGACCGGCCTCAGCTCCATCGGTTTTCCCGCGCCGATGAACTACATGGATGTGCGCCGCGAGGAGATTGAGGACTCCCACCGTGAGGAGATCAATGCGGTGTTCGAGGCGGTATCGCCGCTTCCTAACTGGATCCTGCAATTCGCCAGCGGGGACACCGGCCATATCTTGGTTGAGCAGTCCCATGACGCACGGCTGCTGGTCGTGGGCACTCGGGAACACGCTGGCCTGAGGCGGCTGCTGAGCGGCTCGGTCAGCCACTACTGCCTAAGCCATGCTCTTTGTCCGGTCGTCGCGGTGCCGGCGCCCGCCGTTGACCGTGCCGAGTATTCGGAAACTGTCAGGCCTGAAACAATCGAAGAAATCGATGAGGAGCTGGAGACCGTGGTCCCAGCCCCAGAAAAAATCATCGACGAGGCCGAGCTGTCGGGTAAGACGCTGCTGGTAGCGGGCGTGGACGCATCGGCGGAATCGTTGGCGGCGGCGCACTACGCGGTCACGGCGGCTGAGCTGCGCGGCGGTGACGTCCTGCTGGTGCATGCCTATCCACCGCCAGCGGGGGTGGCTGGCCACACCGAAACCAAAGCGGCCCGGGCTGCCGCGGAAAAGCTCCTCGCGGCGGTGACTGCACAGCTGATCGTTCCCCCGCAGCTCCACGTCTATACCAGGGCTGAGCCGGGCGATGCGGTGAGCGTACTCAAAGAGTCCGCAGACCGAGCCGCGATGCTGGTGCTGGGTCGGGACCGGGTGTCGTGGCTTGAGCGGTTGCTGATGGGCGCCGTCACGTCGCAGGTTGTCGGTCAGGTAGCGTGCCCGCTGGTCGTGGTTCCGCGCGGAAGGCGGACCCGCCTTGCCTGGCCGCAGCTGCCGGTGATCGTCGCACTCGACGGCGAGACGGCTCCGGAGCCTGCCCTGAAGTTGGCGTTCGAGGAGGCGAGGCTGCGTGCCGCTCGACTGATTGTGCTACACGCCCAGCCGATGAGCGCCTCGGTACGCGATGTGACGGCGGCGGGATTAGACCTCGGAAAAGTCCTTGAGAGATGGAAGCTGGACCACGCTGACGTCGCGGTCTCGACGGTGATCGTTTCTGGCGATCCTGACGCTCAGCTCGTACGGTGGTCACGGTCGGCGGCCGTCTTGGTGGTCGGCCACCCGCACCAGCTTGGTTGGGAATCATGGACCCGGTCGGTGGCCCGCAGTGTGATGAAGCAAACCCACTGCCCGCTCCTCGTGGCGCCGCAAGCCACGGCGGCGCCAGGAGAACATAGCCCGCTGGCGGAGCAGGTCCTGACTTGATCCCCTCGGCCAGGAAAGCCATTGTGGTCAGCGGTCAACGAAGTCACCCAACGGCGATCAAAGGACCAGCCATGCCAAAGACCGAACTGTGGCGTATGAGCGCCACGGAGCTTGCCGAAGCGATTAGATCCCGACAGGTTTCCAGTCAGGAGGTGATCGAGGCGCACCTTCGGCGGATCGAGGCGGTCAACGGCTCGATCAACGCGGTTGTCATCGTTTTGGCCGAGCAGGCCTTGGAAGCGGCCAAAACGGCTGACCGTGCGGTCGCCGCCGGCGCTGACCTGGGGCCGTTGCATGGCGTGCCCTTCACCGTGAAGGAGAACATCGACGTGGCCGGCACGCCGACGACGCAGGGGTTCAAGGCGCTGGCCAATGCTTATCCCAGTCGAGATGCTCCCGTTGTTGAGCGCCTGAAGGCTGCCGGGGGGATTCCAATTGGTCGCACAAACCTTCCCAGCGGCGCCATTCGCTGGCACTGCGAGAGTGAACTATGGGGAGCGACTGTGAACCCCTGGGACCGTTCTCGAACCCCCGGCGCCTCGAGCGCGGGCGAGGCTGCCGCCATCGCGACCGGCATGAGTCCTTTGGGTCTGGGGAATGACGGTCTCGGATCGCTCCGCCATCCAGCGCAATGCTGCGGGGTGAGCACACTCAAGCCCACCTTGGGACGCATCCCACACGCAAGCACGGTCGAGGGCACCGACATAGCAACGATTGGCATGCAGCTGACGCAAGTCAACGGCCCGTTGGCGCGGCGGGTCGCGGACCTCCGGGGGGCATTCGATGTT
>JAICEV010000229.1 GCA_025923975.1 Propionibacteriaceae bacterium | reverse complement strand
CCCCAGACGCTGTTCGGCGGGGAGCTTAGGCCGCTGGATAGGCCCACCGCGTTGCAGCAGGCTTACCAGTGGTTCGCTGGCCCGACGCCAGACTTGCGGGGGCAGGTAAGTCGCGGCTGCAGCACCCGCGCGAATCACCCGGCCGAGCACAGCGGCTCGTGCGCCAGGCTCCACGAACGGACGAGCGTTGTCCGGGGGGATCGAAGTGATCTGATCTTCAGCGATACCGAGAAAGCGTGCGACACGGTTCAGCGTCTCTTTGGGTTGAGACACCAGTTGCCGATAGCGAAGAACCAAGGCCCGCTCGCGTTCTATTCGACCCAGCAGATCCGCGAGTTGTTCGCCGTAACGCCCAAGGCGTCGGTAGTGCCAGAAAGGCGCCCATCCAGCAGCAACCCGGGCATCTTCGACGTGCCACGCATCGACGAACTCCGAGATCGGCTCCAGTCCGTCGACCCATAGATGCATCCAATTCGAGTACCCCCGATCGATCGGATCGCGGACGATGATGATCAACTTGGCCTCGGGCAGTTCCTCTGCGATCCTGCGCCGAGCCCCGGGCATATAGAGATAGAACGGCGTGCTCTCTAGCCGAACGGACTGCTCCGGAGCTCGATGAAAGAGCGCTTGATACTCCTCGCGACGCCAGATCCACTCCTGGTTACTGTGTGCATCGCCCGGACCGCGGTACGCCGGAGGAGGAGCGTCCCAGCACATGTAGTACTTAGGCTCCTTGATCGGCGAGGCGTAGATCTGGGGATGCTGCGCCAGCGCCGCGTGCAACGCGCTCGTCCCCGCCTTCGGCGCGCCCATGATCAACGCATCCGGCACAGATTCCCTAGCGCTCATGCAGGGATTCTATAGAGAACGAATGGCCCTCAGCTTCGTTCTCGGGACTACCGCTGCACCTCCCCGCCAACGGCACCGCCAAACCGGTCATTTCCGCTGAACGGCACCCCGCCTGCATCCGGACGCCAGGCTCGCATGGAGCCACCGGTCAATGGGATGACATTCACGATGCCTCCGGAAAACTCCACGTCGTCCGGCACGCCTACCAGGATCGAGCGCTCGGCCACGCCGGCTACAAAGCCGAGTCCTTCGCCGAAATGATCATTGGCTGCCGCCGCACCGCCAACTCCTCCCGAGCTCTGGTCGTACGTCACCTCGGCCCCAAGATTGTCGAGCGGGAAGATCTGCACCTGCCCGTGGTCGGTGGCTGCGCTGTTCTTGAAAGGCGCGGACACGGCCAGCCGCGTCTTGGTGTCACCCAGCCCCGGTGGGGCCAGCACAAGGCGGCGCCCGAACTGATCACCAGCCGTGGGCGTTCCACCGACACCAGATGTCTCCTGACTCAGCCCTGCGCCTGGCGTCATCGTGACCCCAGTAGAGGAGAAGAGCTGGACCATGCCGGCATCTGCGGCGCTTCCGATGTCCTCAGAGGCAACGCCGATGGCAAGGTGGGTCGTGCTGCCCGCCCGTACGCTGTCGAGAACTTGGCCGAAGGAGTCATTGTTCTCGGCGGCGCCTGGAACTCCGGATGAGTTTTGGTCGAACGCGACTCCGGAGGTACCTCCGCTGGCCAGATCGTTAATGGTGCTGATCGCGCCGGCATTGCTGATCGCGCTCGTTCCTGAGCCGAGATCTTCACCCGGGGTTCCGACGGCAGCATCCACCCGGTTAGCTGTTCCGGCGAGTAGGCCGAGAGTGATGGCTTCGCCGTACCGGTCGCTGGCCTCGGCCCCTCCTGGAATGCCCGCTGAGTTCTGATCGATGGCCTTCGGGTTGTTTACGCCGTTGGTGGAGTACCCGATCCATCCGGCGTCGTTCAGGCCCGAGACATCGCCGCCTGGAACCCCGACAGCCAACACTTCTGAATCGGCGCCGAGCGCGTTCAACGCATCTACCGAGTAGCCGAGTTGGTCACCGGCTGTGATCGTCCGACCAAAGGTGCTCTGGTTCAGCTCAGACGATGGGTCACCGCCGCCAAGCCCACTAGACGAACCCCAGATGACCTGAGCCAGTCCAGAGTCTTTCTCAGTTCCACCGTCTTCCAGCGGTGTTCCGACTAACAGGTCGGTGTAGCCATCGTTGTCAAGGTCCGCACTCGCCAAGCTGGACCCGAAGCGGTCTTCTGTCTCTGGTTGGCCAGCCACGCCGGGGGAGCCCTGCGTGAGTGTCTCCACCGGTCCGCCGCCGATGGTGGCGGGAGTGCTGCCGTAGAGCACCGTCACCTGGCCCGCGTCGACAGCACCGTCAGAATCTGCATTCGGATCGGATACGACTGCGTCGGAAAATCCGTCGCCGTTGAAGTCTGACCGTTTCGGCTGCAAATTGATGATCTTGGCCACCGAAGGGACGCCGGCACTATCGGTGATGAAAAGCATGTAGTACCCGGCTGGCGCGATGTTTGTGGTCGGTGGCGCCGTCGCAGTGATGATGGTGCCATCCTGTGAAGGGTTGAATTCCTCCAGCGGTATGTAGCGCTGTCCTTGATCCTGGCTGTGCGTGTTCGCCCCAAGTCGCACCAGCCCAACTTTCGCGATCGATCCGGCCTGCGGGGACGTGATCTTAAATTCTTCGCCATGGACAACGATGTCGGGTGCGGCGGTGATCTCTGGTCGGCTTGCCAGCTGCCCGCTGCTGTCCTTTTTGAAAAGGTACGGCGGCTGGAAGTACTCGATGTTCCTCTCCAGATATCCCTGGCTGGCGCATGAAGCGCAGACTCCGCCGCCGCCGGTCAGTACGCGGCCGTCTGGCAGCAGCGTGGCGCTGGAGTGGTATTGCCGGACCCGACTGGCGCTCGACAAGACCGTCCACGTGTCCGTCGATGGATCCCAGCGCTCCGCTGCGAAGACGGGATTGTTGAGATCGATGAGCCCGTTGGCCATGCGGCTTTGCCCGCCGGTTGCAAGCACGCTGCCGTCCGCCAGGACGGTGAGATTGTGCTGGCGCCGTCCGACTGACATAGATCCGGTATCGGTCACCGTGGTGCCGTTGCCGCTGGTGTTAACGATGCGCGCTGTCTTGGTCGGGACGTGGGTTTGCTCGTCCTCGGTAATGTCTCCGCCCCCGGCGACCAGCACCTTACCGATGTCATAGGTGGCAAAACTGCCATAGTCGCGGTTGATGTTGTCGCGTTCCTCTGTGGCAGTGATCGCTCCAGTGCCGCTGGTGTTGATGGTGTTCATTTCGTTGCGGGGACCCAGCAACTCGACCTGTCCATCGGGGCGGGTGCTCAGGAATGGGTATTCCCGAGCGCTGTATCCGCTCGCATTGGTAAGGCGGCGAAGTGTTCCGTCGGTCTGGTAAACCTCAGGGACCCCAGGACCGCCTCCGACGATCACCGCTTCGTCGTTACCCAGAGCCGCGAGCGAGGGATACCAGCGCCCAGCCGACATGTCGGGTCCACGGCTCCAGGTCTCGTTACGCCAGTCGAAGATGTGGGTCTGCACGATGCCATCCATGGCGGCGTTCTTGTTTCCGCCGGCCACTAGCACTCGGCCATCCGCCAGCTGGATGTATCCAGCGCAGAAAATGTTGTAGCCCTGGACATCCCTGCGGACGGAGGTGTTGGTGGCGGGGTTCCAGACCATTGCTCGGGTGAAGCTATGGTTCGTGGTCTGCGTCGGGGGATTCTGACCAGCCGAATCCCAGATCAGCACCTTCCCGTTCGGCAACACCGCCTGAAAGATCGGCACGACGCTGGTGTTGTATACCGAACTCCATTTTCCGCCCTGACCGGCGTCCTGCGCCGCGACAGCCGAGAGTCTTGCATTGGGTACGGTTTGATCTTCCGTCCGTCGGCCAGGGGTGTCTCCGGTCGCCTTCTTGGCTTTGTCCGCGTTGGCCCGGGTTTCCTTCTCGATCTGCTCGATCGGGGTGGCGGCCAGATCCTGCTTCGCATGCTCGACGTCAGTCTGCTTATCGTCGCGGGGATGGGCAGCCGCCAGGTTGGCTCCCAGGCCAGCACTAATAACCAGGCCAAACAGTCCAGCCAACGCGCTTGCGCGCAAATACCTGTGACGCATGTCACTAGCCCCCCGAGTGTCCAGAGCAGATGCTGACGTCAGTATGTATCGGCTAAGGCGTCTCGGCTTGGAGATCGGCGGAATTGCATTGAGTCCTGTTCTAAATGGCCCGATATTCTCCCGCGCTGCGGTCAGTTCGCGTACTTGAGATGCGTTTCCCGTCTCCGGAGGGCTAACGAGTGTCTGGGTGCGGAATTCGACCCCTGTTTGCCATCTTGTCGCAGTAAACGTTGGGTCTGGAATCCAGTCCCCGGTCTTTGTCAAGCTCTCGGGCTCGGCGCCTCACCGCCATGATGGGCGGCATACCACTGCTCGTACGCGCTCACCGCCGTAGGCAGTGTCATGAACACGCGGTCCTCTCCGATCCGGTCGACGAAGTCGGCTGACGTCAAGATCTCGCGCAGCTCGAACTTCACCCGGGCGAGTGCGAAAACGATGCCGCGCTCGGCCAGTGTCCTCCGCACTTCCTCGAGGGCGTCTACTGCTGTCAGGTCAACCTCGGTGTTTGCCTCGGCGTTCAGCAGGAACCACTCGACTGGGGGATCCGCGCCGTCGACGGAGGCCAGCGCACGGCGCTTGAAGTCCTCGGCATTGGCGAAGAACAGTGGCGCGTCATAGCGATAGACCAGCAGGCCGGGAACCTGGCGGCCGGTGTCGTAGTCGTCGACGTCGTGCATGCCGGCCATCCCCGGAACGTAGCCCAAGATGCCATCGTGCGGTCGGGCGATGCGGCGGAGCAGGTCCAAGATCGACAGTGCGACCGCCACCGCTATCCCGTAAAGCACATCGAAGATCAACACCGCGGCCGCGGTGGCCAACGCCAAGAACAGCTCGCTCCGCCGGAACCGAGCGATCCGGCGGAGCTCTGCGAAATCGATCAACCGGAGTGCCGCGAACACCACAAGGCCGCCGAGGGCGGCCAGCGGAAAGGTGGAGAGGGCTGGACCCAGGAACAGCATGGTGAGCAGCAGAACTCCAGCGGCGACGAGAGAGCACAGCTGGGTGCGGCTGCCAATCGCGTCTCCGATCACCGTTCGGCTGCCGCTGCTGCTGACTGGAAAACCGGAGAACACTCCAGCTGCGAGGTTGGCCCCACCGAGGGCCAGGAACTCCTGACGCGCGTCGATCACCTCCCGCCGCCTGGCTGCGAAGGCTCGCGCCGTTGCGATGTTGTCGGAGTAGGCGACTATGGTCACGCCCAGCGCGGCTGGCAGCAGGGTGCTCAAGTCGATGCTGGAGAAGTCGGGAATCGAGACTGGTGGCAGACCGCGTGGCACACTGCCGACGGTCGCAACGCCCATCTGACCAAGATCAAGTACGGCCACCGCGACTGCCGCCAACACCATCGCGATAAGCGGACCCGGCCATCGCGGCAGGAGTCGCTGAAACGCCACGAGCACAACGAAGGTGACAGCTGCAACCAGCAGTGTCGGCAGATGAACTTGGCCGAGCTGGGCAAAGAAAAATCTCAGTTTGGAAAGGGTGGAATCCCCTTCCACGTCGATACCGGTCACCTTGCTGAGCTGGCTGACGATCATCAAGATCGCGATGCCGGCCATGTAGCCGATAAGGACTGGATGGGACAGCAGATTGGCGAGGAAGCCAAGCCGGGCCAGCCAGCAGACAAAGCAAATCGCGCCCACTGCAAGCGCCAGCGCCGCCGCTGTCTCCGCGTAGAGCTGCTGATCACCGGCGATCAGCACTGTGACCGCCGCCGCGGTCATCAATGCAGTGCTGGACTCTGGGCCGACGGAGAGTTGGCGGGACGAGCCGAGAATGGCATAGACAACCAGCGGACCGACTGCTGCCCATAACCCCGCGATTGCGGGCAATCCGGCTAACTCGGCGTATGCCATTACCTGAGGAACCAGGTAGGCCGACACAGTCACTCCAGCCAGAAGGTCCCCACGCAGCCAGCTTCGCTGATACTCGCGAAGCACCCAGATCCCTGGTAGGTAGCCCCGTGTCAGGGATGCCGAGCTCTTGGCGGCGGCCTGGTTTGACACACGATGACCGTATCGGGCCGCGATCGGCACCGATGCGCTTGCAGTGCGCCAGATCTAGTCAGATCTTCTATTCGGATTGACCTAGCTTGCGAGCTGTTGTGGCGGGTTGGCGGCGCGCCATACTGCTTCGGCGAATTCGGTGTTGCCGAGTGGGTGGGTGCCGGTGGCGTTGACCAGATAGATGCGGCGGTGGGGTGTTCGCCATAGCCAGGTGCCGGGTTCGGGTTGTCGGACCTGCCAGCGATGGGTTT
>JAICEV010000228.1 GCA_025923975.1 Propionibacteriaceae bacterium | reverse complement strand
GTGGCTGGCCATGCTGCTGACAACGCCGGTGCATTTCCTGGCCTTTGTGTTCCTCCAGATACCTGCGCTGGACATGGCCGCCTGGCTGCTGATGACGCTGGCCTTCGTCTGCTGCGCGGTCAAGATCATCAAGACCCCGAACGACCAGTGGGACCTGCCCCCACTGGGCCAGGCTGAGGCCCGAGCATCCGCGACAATCTAAGGCGTGATCACAAAGTAGTGGGGCGGATTGTGCCGAAGAGTCTCGGCATAGTCCGCCCCACAGCTTCGGAACAACCTCAGTCCGACACGATGTCAACCGTGACCTTGAGCTCACCGGCGTTGTTGTCGTACCAGCCAGGGGCACCCCTGTACAGGTAGGCGTCGGCAAATCCCAGGTAAAGTCGTGTCGCTTCGGCCGGGACGTGATATTTGTGCCCCTTCCCGTCCCCGATAAGGAAGGTCTGGCCCAGTTCGGGTGCCAGTGGCACGGCCGGCATACCATTCGTGAAGTCCAGCCGCGACGGTTCAGGGCTCGCCGGCACACCGTCACTAAGAAAGACGCCAACAAGAAACATGCCGTTGGCTCGGTGGACGATGCCGGAAATGCCCTCGAACGACTGCACGTTGGTGCCGCCGACTCCGTCGCCAGCGGGACCGTTCCAGTCCTCGTACTCCCTGATGGGGTTAACGCGGCCAGTGACGCTGGGGAAGGTCACGATGCGGTTCGCACCCGGCGGCAGCTGCACCATCGGTGGCAATTCGCCGGCTCCGCCCCCACCTGGATCAGGTGGCTTGGCTTGGCCTGCCCCGAAGATGTTCGCACGCGCTGAGACTGTCAGGGTGGGTTCTGGGCTGCTAAATGCGGCGAGAGCCCACCACAACATGCTGATCGCAAGGACCACGCTCGCCTTAGTAATCATTTCCGGTCATCAATTCGTTGGGATCTTGCAGTCGGCGGGACCATCCGCCGGGATGGTGATCGGCGCATCGCCCTCCGGCACCTCGAAAAACGTCGCCACGAATATGGTCAGCGCGGAACCTGAGTTGTAGGCGGCGTGTACGTGGCCGTGCCCGGGATCCACGAACGCGGTACCGCTCGGATAGCGCCGGCCGACGCAGTCATCGGACGATACGTAGGTCATCTCGCCCTCCGCGATGGTGACGAACACCGGACCATGATGGGTGTGCCAAGGAATCTGCGCGCCGGGCTGCACCGTGACCTTTTGGGTCACGATCCGCGAAGCGTCCGCAGACTCGACCACCTCGGTGTCGTGTCCGTGGAGCTTGAGGCTCGTCTGCATCGCCACGTCATCGGTAAAGGCCGCCCTCGGCGTCAGGAGCTCGACTGCAATCGGGGTCGGTGTGGGATTGGCATACGCAGTACCGCCATAGAGCAGCACACTTGTGGCTGCAATTGCCAGCAATGCGCCGGTATTTCTTCGTCTCAACATGTCATTGTCCATTCAGTAAAGAGTCGCTATTTGCTGGGGCGGTTTAGGTAGATTCGCAATCATCAGCCTCCTTTGGGTCGGGCGACTGCTCTAGCTGTCTTGCGTCCAGGTCGACCAGCGTGCGCTCCACGATTTGGTTCAGTTGAGTTTTAGGCCTGTCTGTCTCTTCGCCATCCACAGAGGCGGCGAGAATGGCTCCGTTATCGTCAAAGACGATGCTGAATCTCATTGCTTTTCCTTTTCTCAGCGGGTGCATATCACGCAGTCGCTCCGTCCGCTCGGTTAATCCCTGGGATCGAATGCGACACTAGGCCGCCAAGCGGGACCTTCGATGAGAAGCAGATGAGGTTTCGATGACCTGGCCGGGGCTACGTAATGTGGGCCCACCAGTCGGCTCGCAGCCGGTAGCCGCTCCCGCGGATCGTCTCAAGTACGAATGCCGCGTCTCCCAGTTTCTGCCGCAGCGTGCGTACGACGGCGTCCACAACGTTGCTGCCGCCGGTGTAGTCGGTACCCCACACCTCGCGGAGTAAATCTGCGCGTGACACCGTGCGGCCCTCCCGCTCGCGCAGGTACTGGAACACTCCAAGCTCAAGCGGCGTAAGAGCCACGAGTTTGCCTTGGATGGCAAGCTCCCGCGCCTGCTCGTCAAGTTCCGGTTCCGGTTTAAAGCCCAGCTCGTCTGCGACCAGCGTGGATAGCCAGCCGTCGACCGACGCTCGACCGAAGTCCAAAGCCACCGTCGAATAGGACTGGCCGTCGAGGACGACAACGCCGTCCTTGATTGGCCGAAAGCCAAGCTTCTCGACAACGGGCCAGTACGCCAAGACGTCGTGGACGACGACGTACATCCGCCGGAGTGCTGGGCGGAGCGCCATATAGTCGCGCTTAACGTCGAGCCAGCACGCCGCTTGTGAGGCGCAGGGAAGTTCGCCGTGGTCGACGTCGAGCCAGCGCCTCAGGCCGAGTGCAACTTGGCCCTTCGGGAGCGGGTGATCATGAAGATCGCGTGCCCATCCCTCAAGCACTGGATCGCCACGCACCCGGGCCTGCTTCAGCATGCCGCCGTCGATGAGCATGAAGAATCCCACCACAGTGCTGACCCGATCCCGAACGACGGAGAACATCGCGGGCTGCTCGATCCACCAGCGCTCGATGATCGCGGCAGCATCGTGACCCTCGTGGCGTCGCGCAATTTCTCGAATGGCGCCACCGTCGTCCAGCCTCGCTGGCTCGACGGCCAGTTGCTGCATGTCGCTGGGGAAAAACGCCTCGCGCACCACCGGGTTATCGATGAGGTAGAGCATGTCCGCCGTGTAACGCCACAGGTCCGCGGCGGTGGCATCCCGCATCTCGGTGTGCAGCTGGCGCCAGGCGGCTCGCTGGTAGCGCCGGTACCGACTCGGGTTTGTGCCGCGGAGGAATTCCGCGACCGCGTCGCGTACGGCCTCGTGCACAACCAGGCCATCCCGGCGGGCATCAACAAATGGCAGGCTGAGGAGGTTGAGCATGATCTCGCCGACATCGCTGCGCTCAAGCATGCTTGCAAGGAGCGGCTCTGTGACTCGGCGCACCACCGATGCAGCTTCCAGCGCCTGACGGACCCCCGCGTCCTCAATCTCTGCCAGGTAAAGCCGGGTCAGCTCTGCGACAACACCGCTCGCAGCCGCATCCTCGATCGCCAGATCCGGATGCTCCGTCATCCCGGCGGCCGCCAGAATGAGCGCAAGCGGGTGCCCACGAGCGATGCGGTTCAGACGTGCGACGTCGTGGTCGGCTACGCCCAGGCGCCCGAGCAGCGTTCGCGCTTCGGCATCGTGGAGCGGCCCGAGTGGCAAGCTTCGGAATCCCGGCACGGGAAACCAAGCCGCTACCGGTCGCTCCCGGCCGGCGAGCAGCAGACTCACCTCGGGGGATAGCTCAGGCAAAAGCACCTGCCGCAGCCAGGTGTCCATCAGCCGGAATAACTCGTAGTGGTCGAGCACGAGTACCACCGGCGCGAGAAGCCTGCCGAGGTGGTCGGCCAGCCCCTCGTCATCCGCCCCGGCCACTATGGCCTCTCGGAGGCCACGCACCGTCGGCTCGATCGCCCGGCAGTCAAGCTCCACCACCGTGGCGCCGACCTGCTGCGCATGCTCGACAAAGGTGTGGACAAGCGCAGTCTTGCCGATCCCGGCGATCCCGTGCAGGTGGACTATCCGCGTTTGCCCACGCAACAAGTCATCGAGGGCTCGCAACTCCGTTGCGCGGCCGACGAAGGGGGTTCGCGCCCGCAGCTCCGCAACTGACGTGATAGATAAGTATCCCGCCGCCTTGCCATTCGGCGCGAGCCAATTTGTGAATTTGTTGGTGGAGCGTTAGAGCTGGCTCGTCGGGCGGAAGTAATGATCGAGTGCCCAGTCCGCGACCTTTTGACCCATCCGAGCACCACGGACGTCTGCGGTGCGGAAATGGATTCCGAGCCACACCCTCGCGTCGACCACTTCCTGGCACGCGGCCTTCTCGGAATCATAGAAGCGGGTGACGTTCGGGACTGCAGTGGAGGTGAAAGTGAGCTGCAACTTGTCCGTATGGAGCGTTTCTCGAAGGGCGCGGGTAAATGCGCCCATAAGGCCGGAGTATCCACTCACATAATCCGGATACGGTGGCGTCGCAAGCATTGGTTGCCAGCTGGGGTCGGCCGGCGTCGCAGGGTTGCCGTCGGTCTCGGCCAACTGGATGGCCGTGATAGGCCGCCAGAAGGGATAGACGTACTTAGAGTGCCAAACGGAAATGATTGCATCAGCGACGCTCATGTCGACCGCAGCGAACATGCGAGCTGCGTTGACGATGTCCAACTTCCGCACAATCACCTGGTCTCGTAGTGCCACATTGAACTGGATGAGGCCATTCCCGGAGTAGAACTTCGCAATCTCGGTTTGCTCGGTCGTTCGCTGCGTCGAGTTCAACGAGCCGAGAGCCTTGACCTCATTGAATTCCTTTGTGTACCGCGCTGACGTCAGCTTGGGCGGCGGCCCGGGTTCGCCGAACTGGTCACTGCTCTTGACCAGCAACGGAGTGACGAATCCCAGCCACGGTACGGCAAAGGGGGAGAGATTGGGCGGAGTCGTGGGCGCTGGCGTCGGCCGCCACACACCCGGAGCCGGCTCTTGCGTGAACTTGATTGACGCATTTCGTCCGTCATCCGCGCGCTGCTTGATCAAGGTGTCGGCCGCAAGCTCCCGAACGCGACGCCGTGAGTCTCGGCGTCGCCGTCCGGGATTTTCGCCAGAGATGCGGCGTACGCGGTATCCAGGTCGGCGTGCTGCGCATCCGGCGAATACTCCAACAGAACCTTGTGGGCGGCAGCTACAGCGGCCGCCTGGGAGGAGGCTCCTTGCGGTGCCTTGCTGGAAAAGCGATACGGCTGGTAACGACCCTCGATGCCGACCACGGCGTTGTAGACCGCCGCCTGCACTAATCCCATGTAGAGGAAGTCTTCAGGGACGGCCTTATCCGTATCGGCCAGGAATGTCTTCTGCGCGATCTCGTTCCACCCAGAGATCACAGCCGCGCCGCCCACCTGGTTGGTGTCCTTCGCGGTCGCGGTCGACGGCGCCACGACAACAAGTGAAGTCAGCAGCAGGGCCGCCGTACCCTTAGCAATCCGGGCCATCCTCAGCCTCCCTTCGAGCCGGCAAATGCCTAAGAGCATTTGCGTGCATGTCGATGAGTACGCGCTCCACGGTTTGGTGCGGTTCGGCATCACCCGTGTCAGTTGAGCCACGTGTTAGCACGTCAGCCTCCTCGTCGCGACCGGTCGCGGCTAAAGTAGTTGCGTTATCGTCATATACGATGCTGAATCTCATCGCTGTTCCCTCTTTCCGGGGACGCCTGGCTTGCGATCACCCTTGCTCATGTCGTCGGTGGAATGTTGATGTTGAAACGGAATAGATTGAATGGATCGTATTGATCCTTAACGGCTTGAAGCCGGCTATAAATTTGCGGCGGATAACTTGCTCGGAGATTGTGAGATTCGCCCTCGCCGGTAAAGTTCACATACGTTCCCCCTTTTCCGTAATTTGCCATGGCATTTCGGGCGGATCCTGCCCAGTCGACGTGCGGCGGAAGGTCTGCGGGATCCGGTGTGCGCGCGGCGCAGTTGAGGAGGAATGGGGAGCCGCGGTCGGTGAAAGCGGTGCTGCCTGCCGGAACTCGCGCCACTGCTCCGCCGAAGTGATGGATGTGGATCTCCGCCTGAACCGGTAGGTCGGCCGAACCTTGGTGATAGTCGGCCAGGTCCTGGATGGCCTCGTCAGGGAGTCGGTCCAGGAAGGCTGAGGTGTAGTAGTTCGCGAAGCCGGCTTCCCAAGCCTGGTCGAAAAGCTGCTGCAGATCTAGATATGGCATCGGGCTCAGCAGGTCGCTGATCGGCGTGCCAAGCGACCGCAGCCGCCCAACCGCGTCTTCTCCCTCGACTGGGTCGCCAACGCAGCAGGCGACGACTGCCACAACCTTCTTGTTATGCCAAATCACAGGGATGAAGGGGGCTGGCGGGGCCGTAGCGAAGCTGACGAACGTGGAAAGTTCATCCGGCACATCCGACAGTAGGTTGCGCCAACCGATGACGACCTGTGCCGCTTGGTCCCCCGGGTAGAAGATGACACCGCCGAGTACGACGGGACCCACCCCATGGAGCGCGAGCTCGAATTTGGTGATCACGCCGAAATTGCCGCCACCGCCGCGTAGCGCCCAGAACAACTCCGGATGCTGCGACTCGGAGGCGTACAGGATTGATCCGTCCGCGGATACCACCTCAACAGAGCGGAGGTTGTCACAGGCGAGGCCGTACTTGCGAACGAGGTGACCGAAGCCACCGCCTAGGGTGAG
>JAICEV010000227.1 GCA_025923975.1 Propionibacteriaceae bacterium | reverse complement strand
GCGGGAGTTGGACGTGGGGGCGGCGCAGACGATTACCGCTGACAAGATCGTGATCGCCGCTGGCAGCCGTCCAGTCCTTCCCTATCTGCCAGGGCTGAGCCAGGTGGAGTTCCACACCTCAGATACGGTGATGAGACTGCCCGAGCTGCCGCGGTCCATGATCATCGTCGGCGGTGGATACGTCGCGGCCGAGTTCGCTCACGTCTTCTCCGCATTCGGCACCTCGGTGACTGTGTTGAGCCGCTCTGAGGTCTTGCTGCGGAGGGAGGACGCTGACGTGGCCCGAGGCTTCACCGAACTGCTCGGCCGGCGAGTCGATGTCCGCCTTGAAACAAGCGTCGAGGCCGTCGAGAGTATGGCCGACGGGGGCGTAAGGGTGCATATCAGCAGACCCAAAGGTGAGCGGGAAAGCCCCGAAGCAGAGGTACTGCTGATCGCCACCGGGCGGTCGCCGAACAGCGACACCTTAGACCTGGCGAGGGGCGGGATCGACGTAGACGACGATGGGTTGATTGTTGTCGACGACTACTTACGAACCAGTGCTGAAGGGGTCTTCGCGCTGGGTGATGTGTGCTCTCGCCAGCAGCTCAAACACGTGGCCAACAAAGACGCCCGAGTCGTGCAACACAACTTGCTGCATCCCGACTCGATGATCACTAGTGAACGGCGATTGGTGCCTCATGCCGTGTTCTCCATGCCACAGGTAGCTTCCGTCGGCCTAACCGAGGCAGAGGCCGAGGAGCAGGGCATCGACTACGTCGTATCTCGCGAAGACTACGGGGAAACCGCATTCGGCTGGGCCATGGAGGACATTGATCATTTCGTCAAGATCATCGCCGATGCCAAATCAAAGATCATCCTCGGTGCGCACGTGATCGGACCGCAGGCAGCCTCACTGATCCAGCCGCTGATCCAGGCAATGAGCTTCGAGCAGTCGGCAATCGACGTAGCCCGTGGCCAATACTGGATTCACCCGGCGATGACCGAAGTGCTCGAGATCGCCCTGCTAGGCCTCGACGAGGAGAACGAGCTCGGACGTGCTGAGACTTAACCACCCTCAGTAAGCCGCTTGATCGTCTTGGCAACCCGATCAGCACGCGTTTCAGGCTTCTTTCCCTCATCGATCCACCGTGCGTACTCGTTGCGATGACTGAAAGACAGTTGCTCATACGCCGCCTTGGCCGCTGCGTTGTCTGCGAGCGCTTGGCTGAGCTCGGGCGGCTCCCTGATCACTCGCTCCTGATGATCTTCAGCGAGCTCGATCTGGACCTGGTCACCGGCCGCCACGCCAAGTTGCCGGAGCAGATCTTTACGAAGGCCGAGATAGCTCTGACCGCCGTATACCGCGAGCCGGGAACGGTATTCCACCCCGTTGACATGTGCCAGCACCGAAGGCCGCTTTGAGCTGAACGTCTGGGCAATCTCGGAGGGTACGACCACCGCGTGGCCGCCGCCTTGGCCCGCAGAGAGGATCTCGGCCGAAAACGCCATAACGCCGCGATCTAGGAGCTACGGCGCGAGTTGATCAGCTTCCAGGTGCCGGGCAACAGCACAGCAGCCAGCAGAATCTTGATCGCATCGCCAATCAGGAATGGCAGCACGCCCAGAGTCAACGCCTTGCCAAACGACATGTTGGCTATCACCATCAAGCCGGCGACTCCGAAGACGTAGATGACGAGGTTTCCGAGCGCCATCATGCCGATGGTCGGGAGTACGCGCCGGTCGGCACCTCGCTCCGCGAGCTGTCCAACCAGCCATGCCGCCACGACGAACCCCACGATGTAACCGAAGGAGGCGAAGGCCCAGCCGCTCTGCTGATCTGCGAACCACGGCACTCCTGACACTCCGGCCAGCAGATAGAGAGCCATGGAAGCCGCTCCGCGGACGCTGCCCAACGCAGCACCGACCAGCAGAACAGAGAAGGTTTGTAATGTCAGGGGAACCGGAGTGAACGGCAAAGGTATCGCCACCTGAGCGGTTAGCCCGACAAAGATCGCACCACCGATCACAAGGGCGATGCTGCGGACCAGGCCGCCAGGAATTACGTCGCCTAGAGTGCGTGGGCTTACGCTGGTGACGCTCGACATGGGTTGTCCTCCGACCGTGTGGGCGTGCAGGTGTGGATGAGCTGCGGCGTCCTCACCGCGATGCGACAACCCTAGTGTCCGGACTGCTCCGGCCGCCAACAGGCCGGTGCGGTGACTTGACGGGGATCGAGGTGCTGTGAGTCCAGGGAGGGGTAATCGGCGGGTCTGGCTCGTCGCCCCCGCGCTCATTGTCATTGCCGCACTGCCTGGATGTGGCGCAGCGCCCACCGCCGCGCCACGGATTGCCGAGGCGCCATCCGGGTCCACGACCACTTCGGAGCCGGCAAGCCCGACGCCGTCGCTCAGCACTGGAGTCAAGCGAACACCGGCGGAATCGTTCGCGGGAAATCAAACGTGCGCGGGACTGGTCAGCAGAATGAGCCTCACCGAGCGCGTTGGTCAGCTGCTGATGGTGGCAATCCGCTCCAGTGGGATGAGTGCGTCGGAGAAGGAGATCATCGACCGGACCCGAGCAGGAAGCGTGCTCCTGCTGGGCAACTCCACAGCCGGGATGCAGGCGATCCGTGGAGTGGCCGGCCGAGTACGCGACGCGTCGCGCAGCCCGGAGGACGTAAGGGTCATGCTCGCCGCGGATCAGGAGGGTGGTCTCGTCCAGCGGCTCAAAGGCCCGGGCTTCACAACGATTCCATCGGCAACCAACCAGGCCAGACAGTCAGACGCCCAACTCCGCCGCAACGCATATGACTGGGGCCGCCAGCTTAAGTCGGCTGGGATCACGGCCAATCTGGCGCCGGTCGCCGATGTGGTGCCTTTCGGCATGGTCTGGATGAACCAGCCGATCGGCCAGCTCCGTCGCGGGTACGGTTCGTCCCCCAAGAGAGTCGCCGCGAAGGTGACTGCGTTCACAGACGGCATGGATCAGGCAGGCGTCGCGACGGCCGTCAAGCACTTCCCCGGGCTTGGCCGGGTACGCGGCAACACCGATTTCATGAGTCGAGTGGTGGACACCAGGACAACCCGAAAGGATCCCGCTCTTGCTGGGTTCAGCGCCGCCGTCGATGCACGTGTCGACATGGTGATGGTGTCCTCGGCGATCTACACCAAGATCGACGATGAGCATCGCGCAGCCTTTTCGACCAAGATCATGAGTGACATGGTGCGTGACGATCTTGGGTTCTCAGGGGTGGTGATCTCCGATGATCTGGCAGCGGCTGCTATGCGGGTGCTCCCAGCAGAGGAGCGCGCACGCCGGTTCGTTCGCGCCGGAGGCGACCTGTTGATCATCGGTGATGCGAGGCTTGCTACCAAAATGGCGGATGCGATCAAGGACGAGGCCGAGGACGATCCCAGCTTCGCCAATCGGATTACGGAGAGCGCAGTACGCGTAGTGGCAATGAAGGAACGCCGGGGCCTGGCGCACTGCTGATCTTGTCATTGCTGATCAGCTCGAGCCGGCTGCCAGCGTTTGCCGCTAACCGTCGACCTGCAGCTCCTTCAGGGCGTCCCGGGCAGGCTCTACGAGCTCAGGCGTGCTGTCGGGGATCGTGGCGTAATACAGACCCGACCGATTGCCCGCCGACACGATCGCCACGATGAGCAGCTCACCCTTGGTTTCTAGCCCGACGATATCGAAGGTGAGCTTCGATTCCACCAGCCAACCTTCGTGCCCGTCGATGGTGGTCTTCTCATTCACGGTGACATTGCTGTTGATGGGATTGTCGCCATAGAAGCTGCCGAGTATGCATTTCACAACAATCTGGGCGCCCTGCTCCGGGGTGAAGAAGCCATCGCCGGCCTGCAGCTCACCGACCAGGATTTGGGCGACCCAGTTGGAGCCGGAGCCGTCGTAGTCGGTCTCAACCGGAACCATCTGGGTGCGCACATCGGTGCCGAATGGCACACGGCTCTCACTTTGCGGTGCGCTCCACGGCGATCCGAGCTGCGGATAGGACACCGGACCTCCATGCACCCGTCCGTCGGCCGGATGGCTGGGAGCTGGCTCCGGGCTCGCAGTACTCTGCGGCGGGCACGCATCCTGCGACGGCTGCGCGACCGGTCCACCAGTAGTGCCAGTGTCGCTGCCGCCGGTCACGGCACGGATCGCAATAACAGCCACGATGATGATGCCGATCACCAATGCAGCCCCGGCGATCCACCAGCCGATAGGTGACTTCTTCTTCTCTAGCTCCTGATAGTTCGCGTAAGCACTGCTGCCGTAGTCCTGGCCGTACGGTGACTGGCCGTACCCGGGCTGGCCGACCTGCGCGTAAGGCTGGCCGCTCTGTTGCGGCGTCCCGCCAACGAGACTTTGTGACGGTGGAGGCGCGCTCTGATTGGGCGAGGTTGCGGCCGACCAGGCCTTGCCGTCCCAGTACCGGAAGAGACCTTCTCCGCCGCCCGGATCGGGGTACCACCCAGGGTTCGCACTCACGGGCCGAGTTTATGTGGACGACGGCCCTTGCGGACTTCGACAGTCTCAGCCGCCCCAATTAGGCTCAGCGCGCAGTTAACCGTCGACTTGCAAGTTCTGCAGTGCATCGCGGGCCGGCTGTACAAGTTCCGGTGTGGTATCGGGTATCGATGCGTAATAGAGACCCGACCGGTTGCCGGCGGAAACAATCGCAACGATAAGCAGTTCTCCCTTGGTCTCCAGCCCTGCGATGTCGAAAGTGAGGTGGGACTCCACCAGCCAGGCCTCGTGGCCGTCGATAGTGGTCGCTTCATTCACCTTGACGTTGCTATTGACGGGATTGTCGCCATAGAACTTGCCGAGAATGCATTTCACGACAATCTGAGAGCCCTGCTCCGGGGTGAAGAACCCATCACCGGCCTCCAATTCACCGACGAGGACTGACGCGACCCAGTTGGCACCGGCGCCGTCGTAGTTGAGCTCCACCCCCACGAGCTGGCTCTGAACGTCACTCCCGAACGGCACCCGGTTCTCACCTTGCGGCGGCCCCCACGGCGGACCGAGCATTGGGTAGGAGACTGGCCCCCCGTGGACTCGTCCGTCGGCCGGGTGCGTGGCGGGGGCCTCAGGGCTGGCAGTATTCTCCGGCGGGCACACGTCCTGCGTGGGCTGCCCGGGTGGCGCTCCGGTCGTGCCGGTCTCGCCGCCGGTCACGGCACGGATGGCAATAACGGCCACGATGATGATGCCGAGTACCAATGCAGCCCCGGCGATCCACCAGCCGATGGGTGATTTCTTCTTCTCTAGCTCCTGATAGTTCGCGTACGCGCTGCTGCCGTAGTCCTGGCCGTACGGCGACTGGCCGTACGCAGGCTGTCCACCTTGCCCTTGGGGTTGGCCGCCTTGTCCGGAAGGCTGGCCGCCTTGCTGAGGCGGTCCGCCAACGAGACTTTGTGACGGTGCAGGCGCGCTCGGATTGGGCGAGGTTGCGGCCGACCAGGCCTTGCCGTCCCAGTACCGGAAGAGTCCTTGCCCTCCGCCCGGATCGGGATACCACCCAGGGTTCGCACTCACGGGCCGAGTCTATGTGGCAAGGATTGTTACGCCGGGCGAGCACAGCCAGTCGTTACCAGACATACAGAATGCGGCCCCAGCCACCTCACCCAAACCTTCCGGTGATGTAGTCCTCGGTCGCCTTCTGCTCCGGGTTGGAAAAGATCTTCTCGGTCGAACCGATCTCGATGAGTCTGCCAGGCTTTCCTTGTGCCGCCAGGTTGAAGAATGCAGTCTGGTCGCTGACCCGAGCGGCTTGCTGCATGTTGTGCGTGACGATCACAACCGTGTACTGCTCCTTGAGTTCACCGATCAGGTCCTCAATGGCTAGCGTGGAGATCGGGTCGAGTGCCGAGCACGGCTCGTCCATCAGGATGACCTGCGGTTCGACGGCAATGGCGCGGGCGATACAGAGCCGCTGTTGCTGGCCGCCGGACAGGCCAATCCCGGCCTTACCGAGCCGGTCTTTGACCTCGTTCCAGAGGTTCGCGGCGATCAATGAGCGTTCCACGGCCTCGGCCAAGATCTTTTTGTTCTTCACACCGTTCAGCCGCAGCCCGGCGGCGACGTTGCCGAAGATCGACATAGACGGGAACGGGTTGGGTCGCTGGAACACCATGCCGACGACTCGGCGTACCGCGACCGGGTCGACTCCCTGGCCGTACAGCTCGGTGCCGTCCAGCTGCACGCTGCCCTTGACGTGTGCGCCCGGAATTACTTCGTGCATCCGGTTCAGCGTGCGCAACAGGGTGGACTTTCCGCATCCGGATGGGCCGATGAAGGCTGTCACTGTACGCGGCTC
>JAICEV010000226.1 GCA_025923975.1 Propionibacteriaceae bacterium | reverse complement strand
GCGGTCGGTGTGAACTGGGGCCTGGCCTCCGGCCTGCGCCCGATCAAGGACCCGGTGGGCAAGGTCGGGTACGCGCCGCACCTGTATCCGCTCCCGCTCGACCTCGGCAACGCCTACGTCGGGTCCGACAAGAAGTGGACCGGCAAACAACTTGCCGGTTGCATCATCTATGAGCTGCACGTCGGAACCTTCACGCCTGAAGGCACGCTGACAGCAGCAATTGAGCGGCTCGACCACCTGGTGCACCTCGGGGTCGATTTCGTCGAGCTGATGCCCGTCAATGCCTTCAACGGAACGTACAACTGGGGCTACGACGGAGTGCTCTGGTACGCCGTGGACGAGGACTACGGAGGCCCCCTCGAGTACATGCAGTTCGTCGACGCCTGCCACCGAGTCGGTCTTGGAGTGATCCAGGACGTCGTCTACAACCATCTTGGTCCGAGCGGCAACTACTTATCCCAGTTCGGGCCCTATCTCAGGAGTGACGCCGGTCCCAGCGTCTGGGGGGATGAGCCAAACCTAGCCGGCGAGGAATCCGATGAGGTACGCCGCTACATCATCGACAACGCCTTGATGTTCCCCACCGACTATCACGTGGACGGTTTGCGACTCGACGCCGTACATGCACTGCACGACACCCGAGCCACGCACCTCCTAGAGGAGTTGAACATCGATGTTTCCGTGCGCAGCACTTTCTTACGCCGGCCGATGCCGCTCATTGCCGAGTCCGACCTGAACGACCCCCGGTTGATCACCGCGCGCGAGGGCGGCGGCTACGGACTGACGGCACAGTGGAGCGACGACTTCCACCATGCCCTCTACGTGAGTCTGACTGGGGACACAAGCGGTTACTACGCCGACTTCGACTCCTTGACAGCCCTCGGCAAGGTGTTTGAAAACGGGTTCTTCCATACCGGTACTCGATCCAGCTTCCGAGGCCGGACTCACGGACATCCGATCGACACCTGGCGTACGCCGACCTGGCGGCTGGTCGTCTGTTCTGACAACCATGATCAGATCGGCAATCGCGCCAAGGGCGAACGGCTCTCCAGCAAGATCAGCCCGGCACAGCAGGCCATCGCTGCCATGGTGACGTTGCTCAGCCCATTTACGCCGATGATCTTCATGGGTGAGGAGTGGGGGGCCGACACGCCGTGGCGCTTCTTTAGCTCACATCCGGAGCCCGAGCTCGCCGAAATGATTCGCGCTGGTCGGCTCGAAGAGTTCGCGCAGATGGAGTGGGACACCAGCGACGTACCGGATCCGCAGGATCCACGGACGTTCGAGGTGTCGAGGCTGGATTGGTCGGAGCTCGATCAACCCCGCCACGCGGAGCTGCTCGACCTGACCAAGCGGCTGATCAGCATTCGGCGCACGTATCCGGATTTCACCGATCCGCGTTTCGACCAGGGGCGGGCACTGTCGAACGACGAAGGTGGCTGGCTGTTGCTCGAGCGCGGCGACATGATCACGGTGGTCAATTTCCGCGACCGTCCGACCGAGGTAGATGTAGGGCGGGCTGTGGATCCGATGATCACCATCGGGCAGATCGAGGTGGCCGGCGCCGTGGTCCGGCTTGGCCCGCACAGTGCCATGGCGGCCGACGCGAGGCAGCACCTGGAACTAGACTCGCGCACGGCCCAATTTCGGATCCCGGAGCGAAAATGATCATGCCATTGTCCGATCTCAGTCACACCGAGCTGGCAGCGCTGCACGAGGAGCAAATCTCGGCTTATGACGAGCTGCTGGCCAAGGGACTGAAACTGGACTTGACCCGCGGCAAGCCGTCGTCAGAGCAGCTGGACCTTTCCAATGAGCTGCTTACGCTGCCGGGCGCGGGTGCCTATAGAGACTCGACCGGCACCGACTGTAGGAATTACGGCGGTCTGCAGGGCCTTCCCGGGATCCGAACCATCTTCGCGCCGCTTCTCAACGTCCCCGTCGACCAGCTCATCGCGGGTGACAATTCGAGCTTGTCGATCATGCACGACACTCTGGTGTACGCCCTTCTCAAGGGCACGGTTGACTCGGTTGAGGCCTGGTCGAGGGCGCCGATCAAATTCATCTGTCCAGTTCCTGGCTACGATCGCCACTTCGCGCTGTGTGAGCAATTCGGCATCGAGATGATCTCGGTTCCGCTCAGCCAGGATGGGCCCGACCTGGACCGGGTGCGGGAGCTGGTGGCTAACGATGCCTCGATCAAGGGCATGTGGATCGTGCCGATGTATTCGAACCCAACGGGCGCGGTCTATAACGAGGAGGTCACCCGTGCGCTCCTCGAGATGCCGGCAGCGGGGGACTTCCGGATGTTCTGGGACAACGCGTATGCGGTGCACCATCTGACCGAGGTTGAGACTCCTGCGTTGGACGTACTCGCGATGGCAGCTGAGGCGGGCCATCCGAATCGGGTATTCCTCTTCGCATCGACCTCCAAGATCACCTTCGCCGGCGCGGGAGTGTCATTCTTTGCGAGCTCTTCCTCCAATGTCGATTGGTACCTGAAGAACTTGAGCAAGCGGACCATCGGCCCCGACAAGATCAACCATCTGCGGCACGCGTTGTACCTGAAGGGTGCCGATGGCGTGACCGCGCTGATGCGTCGCCATCGAGAGATTCTCGCTCCGAAGTTCGATCAGGTGACATCGATCCTGAGCAAGCGGCTTGGAGACTTCCAGGCGGCAACGTGGACTGATCCTGACGGCGGATACTTCGTTAGCCTCGATGTCGCCGACGGCACGGCGACCCGCGTGGTAACGCTGGCCAAGGAGGCGGGGATCGCGATGACGGGAGCTGGCGCGGCCTTTCCCCATGGCCGCGACCCGCGCGACCGGAACATCAGGATCGCGCCGAGTTTTCCCTCTGTGGAGGAGGTTGCTCTAGCTATCGACGGTCTGGCTACCTGTGTACTACTCGCTGCCACCGAGAAACTGCTCAACGAATCGGTCACCTCACCAGCACCGCAGCGGCCAGGCCCAGCATGATCATTGCTGAACAGACGGCGATTCCAACCTGACCGCGACGACCACGAAGCAGCCTGCCGAGCAGGCTCCCGCCTCCGGCCAACGTGAGTTGCCAGACTGCGGATGCCATGAAGGCGCCGAGAGCGAAGAGCAGCACGCTTTGCCATGACGACTCACTCTGGTTCACAGATCGGCCGACAACGACTGCAGCGAAGGTAACCAAGGTGGCCGGATTGACTGCGGTGAGCGCAGCCAGGCTGAGATAGCCGCGCATCGGAGTCAACCCTCGTAACCGGTCGACTATGCCGTTATTACCGCGATAGCGACGCACGGCGCGTTGCACGGTACGTATCGCCACTGCAATCAACGTCATTGCCGCGATCCAGGTCAGCCAGCCGGACACCCCGCTGATGAGTGCCTGCAAGCCCGCCCCGCCTACTGCGGCCAGGATTGCGTATGCACCGTCGACTGAGGCGACGCCTAGGGCCGCAGCCGCGGCGGTGGCGGCACGCTCCCGGGCGGCGAGACCGATGAGATATGTGCCGATAGCTCCAAGTGGCATTGCAACGGCCAGACCGGTCACAACGCCCGCGAGAAAGTCGTTGATCACGACCGTCGGAAGTGCGCCCGACCGCGTCGCCCACGCTGCTCGCAGCTCGTGCTTCGGTGAGCGAGCGAGCACGGACGGGTGGCGACGGTCATGACGTGCAGCCTGTCACCGCCGCCTCACGTCGACAAATCATTATTCGAGACGGGTCGTGAAGGGCCGTGACTTATGGCGAGAAGCGCTCTTAACATCATTTTCTCGGGGACATCGACCGCGACACTTCCAAAGTGCTCGCCAGCAGGAAAAGAAGTATCTTGATGGCACGATTTCCCCGGTCCGAGCCGCTGTTCTCCGACGATTCCTGGGGCCTGCTCCTGGTCCCCACCCTCAGCTGCGTGGTGCTGCTCGTTTCTGCATTTGTCTGGCTCTAACTGCGCAGCGAGCGAGTGCGGTGGCAAGCTGGTCCGTCGGCGCCGCCCAGCCGTTCGACTCAGGTCCCGATCCTGACTACACTCGATCTCTTGGTGGCAAATCACCAGGGTTTTGGTGCGCCCTCGTACGGGCGTGCGTCACATAACAGCATCTGGTGGAGGGCTTCCGGAGGGCAATAGCTCAATTGGCAGAGCATCGGTCTCCAAAACCGAAGGTTGGGGGTTCAAGTCCCTCTTGCCCTGCAGGTGCAGACAGGTAGATGACGGTAGGGAAGGTCTGAGCGTGGCAGAGAAGGAAGAGGTGGAGCCGACCGCGGAGGAGAGCTCTGCCGAATTGGCCGACGCCACCGAGGCCGACGCGCAACCGAAGTCCTCACGGACTGGGGTGAACGGAGCTGAGGCGGCGAAGGCTGAGACCAGCGGCGACTCTCAGCCGGAGAAGGTCTTAGAACCAGCAGGTGTGGCGGCGACTCCGGGCGGCAAAGCCAAGACGACCGCGCGGACACCTAAGGGCGCTCCTACGAGCAAACGCGACCAGCCGGTCAAGCGGGAGCGTACGACGCCCATCAAGTTCGTCAAGCAGTCGATCGGCGAGCTGCGCAAGGTCGTCTATCCCACCGGGCAGCAGCTGATCAACTACTTCGTCGTGGTGCTGGTCTTTGTGCTGTTTGTGATCGCGTACGTGAGCCTGCTCGACCTCGGCCTCGGCTGGGCAATCTTCAAGATCTTTAGCTGATGACCGCCAACGAACCAAGCAACGGAGACATCGACGTGCCCGAGAACTTTTCAGCCGAAGAACCGCAACAGGGGGCGGAGTCGCTGGAAAGCCCTGCATCCTCCCAAACAGCCGAGGCCGCGGAGGACGACTTCGATATCGATCTGGGCAGCTACCGGAGCCGCGAGGACGACGTCGACATCAACCTCGACTTTGGCGGGGCCACCACTGAGCCGAGGGCGGAGGACGCCTTCGAGCTCGACTTCGGCACCCTCGCACCCACTGAGGAACCAGAAGAAGTAGCCGAGGCTGAACCCGAAGATGAGTCCGATGCTGGTCAGGATGCCCTCGAGGCGTTCCGATCTGAGCTGCGGGCCAAGCCAGGGGACTGGTACGTGGTGCACACCTACTCCGGCATGGAGAATCGGGTGCTGCAGAACCTGGAGAACCGCGTGTCCTCCCTCAACATGGAGGACTACATCTATGAGATCGTCGTGCCGACCGAGGAGGTCACCGAGATCCGTAACGGTCAGCGCAAGCAGGTGAGGCGCACGGTGCTGCCTGGCTACGTGCTGGTGCGCATGGATCTGACCGATGAATCTTGGTCGACCGTTCGCCATACTCCGTCGGTCACCGGCTTCGTTGGGCACTCCAATTCCCCGGTCCCGCTCAGCCTCGATGAGGTGGAGAAGATGCTGGCGCCTGCGGTAATCGCTGCGGCAACGGCTTCGAGCGAGGGCCCGACCCGTCGGAAGAAGAAGGTTGAGGTCGCCGACTTCTCAGTGGGCGACTCCGTGATGGTGGTCGACGGGCCGTTTGCGGGTGTCCACGCAACAATCACCGAGATCAACGTGAATAACCAGCGGCTCAAGGCGCTGGTCGAGATCTTGGGTCGCGAGACTCCGGTCGATCTGACCTTCCCGCAGATCCAGAAGGTTTGAGCTGATCACCTAAACGACCACACGAAGGATCCAGAAAGAGAATGCCTCCCAAGAAGAAGAAAGTTGCTGCGCTCGTCAAGATCGCCTTGAATGCTGGCGCCGCCACACCAGCGCCGCCCGTCGGTACCGCCCTGGGTCCGCACGGCGTCAACATCATGGAGTTCTGCAAGGCGTACAACGCCGTAACCGAATCCATGCGCGGCACCATCATCCCGGTCGAGATTACGATCTATGAGGACCGCACGTTCACCTTCATCACCAAGACCCCGCCAGCCGCTGAGCTGATCAAGAAGGCTGCCGGCGTCCCGAAGGGTTCGGGCGTGCCGCACCGTGAGAAGGTTGGCAAGATCAGTCGCGACCAGGTGCGTGACATCGCCACCACCAAGCTGCCAGATCTCAACGCCAACGACATCGAGTCAGCGATGAAGATCGTCGAGGGTACCGCCCGGAGTATGGGCGTCACCGTCGCTGAGTAACCGCGATAAGTCGATAGAGAAGAACGCGTGGGAGAGCTGGCGCGGCTCCGACCACAACTGGCCCGGAAGCAATGGGCATAGAAAGGACCAGCATCATGAAGCGCAGCAAGTCGTACGCGGCCGTCACAGAGAAGGTCGATCCTGGGAAGCTGTACGCACCGGCCGAGGCCATGGCATTCGCTAAGGCCAATAGCAGGACAAAGTTCGACGAGACCGTCGATGTTGCCGTGCGGCTCGGGGTCGACCCGCGGAAGGCAGACCAGATGGTCCGCGGCACTG
>JAICEV010000225.1 GCA_025923975.1 Propionibacteriaceae bacterium | reverse complement strand
GGCCATTTCATTGATCAGCCGGATCTTGACTCGGTCGCCGACGGTGAACCGCCAGTCAATGGCGGGGCTGTCGGCACCAGTGGTCCGATCGAGGAACCGCCAGTGCATGGTGTCACTGGTGGTCTCGCGGTTGACCTCGACCATGTCGTCCTCCCACTCGATGCCCCCGGCGCTCCCGTGGTCCATGCCGCTGTGCTCCATGCCGCTGTGGTCGTGCTCGGCCGTTGTCGTACGCTCTGAGCCTGTCGCGAGCAGTTTCATGCCGCACTTGGGGCAGTGACCCGGCTGATCGCTGATCACCTCCGGATGCATCGGGCATGCATAGGTGGTGACCGTGGGGACTTGGCTGGCGAGTAATTTCATGCCGCACTTGGGGCAGTGACCCGGCTGATCGCTGATCACCTCCGAATGCATCGGGCATGCGTAGGTGGTGACCGTGGGTGCTTGGCTTGCGAGTAGCTTCATACCGCACTTGGGGCAGCGGCCGGGCTCGGCGCTGATGACATCGGGATGCATCGGACAGGTGTAAGTGACCGGCCCGGCGGCCTCCGGCATAGCAGCTGGGTCGTCCATCTGCGCGACCAGGGCCAGGATCTTGTCCGGGGACGCGGCCAGCCAGCGGTCCAACTGGGCACGCTCGGCCTCCAGTTCGGGGGCCCGGCGCAGCTGCCCGAACCGGGTGGCGGCGGCCGACGGCGCTGCGTCGGTCACAGTGATCGCGGCGAGCCGGTAGGTCCGATTGGGCGTGTGGTGCTCCAGGGCCAGCTCGCCAGGCGATTCGACCAGGACGTCCACCACGGCCCGCTCCGACGGCGCCAGCACGACCTGCTCGACGAACTCCTCATACTCGACCCGGCCGCTGTCTCCGCCGACCAGCTTCATCCGCGCGCCGGGCAGGGTGATGTTGAAGACGCGGGTGTTGGCGGTGTTGGTCAGCCACAGTCGCACTACCTCGCCCGCTTGGAAGGAGAGATGCAGGTCGGGGTCGCCGGCAATCAGCAGCTGGTTGCCGAAGCGGCCCATGGCGGCGTAGCTCGTCTCGGTGGGGCTGAAGGGGGCGACGTGGCCGTCCTCGATGAGAATGTCGTCCAGAGTCAGGATCAGGTCGCGGTCGGCCGGTGGCCAGTAGTCGGGGTCGGCGGGGACGACGAGGATGTTGCCGTACAGGCCGAGTTCTTGGGTGTAGTCCTCCCGGATGTGGGGGTGGTACCAGTACAGGCCTGGGTCGGGGAACTGGATGCGGTAGCTGAATTCTCCGCCCACCGGGATCGGCGCTTGGGTTTCGTGGGGGACGCCGTCGTAGCGGTTCTCCAGCCGCAGCCCGTGCCAGTGGACGGTCGTGTCAAGGTCACCGTGGTTTTCAACGTGGACCGCGATTTCTGTGCCTTGGTCCACCTTGAGGGTGGTGCCGGGGATGGAGCCGTTGTACCCCAGCATCCGCACGGTGGCATCGCCCAACGGCTTGGCCACCGGGCCGACGCTCAGTTCTAGGGTGTCGCCGTCGGCCAGCTCCAGCAGCTGAGGCTGGCTGGCCTCAGGCAGTCCGGTGGGGTCGGTCGGGAACGAATCCGCCGGCGTTACTGAGTCCAGTGGATCGTGTTGCATGGAAGTATCTCCTGCTGGTCGGTCGTTATATCTAAGATGTCATCACCGAAGCCGACTGCTCTTTGAGGGGCGACTGCTGTTTGAGGGGTTGGTGGGTCAACGCGCCACCCCGCCAGGATTGGCGTCAAGTTCTAGCCGGTAGGCCCTGCTGAGCCGTCGGCGCCCTGCCAGCAATGCCAGCGCGGCGATGAGTACGACCACCGCGATCAGGATCCCGAGCCGGTAGAGCTCCCCGTTGAGCAAGGCCGCGGCGATGCCGTTGTCGTTGTTGGTGCGGTTGAAGACGCTGTGCATCAGGCCGGCGGCAAGCAGGCTGTCGCGGGAGCCTCTGAGGACGACTCCGACCAATGGTCGGAGGAAGAGGCCAAGAAGGATGTAGGCGACCAGCGAGATCAACACCGATGCGATGGTGATCTCGCTGAGGAAGGCGAGCGGCAAGTGGATGAATCCGAACGGTATTGCGGTCAGGACGGCCGCCACGAAGATGTTGTGCCGGCGCTCGAGCCGGGTTTGCATCACACCGGCCCAGGCGGTTTCCTCCCAGAGATTGACCAGAATGAAGTTGATCAACAGCAGCCGAAGCTGGTCCCAGCAGAGCTTGCTGGGTTCGATTGATTCCAGCGAGCCGCCCAAGATCAGCGTGGAGAGGACAGTGAGTACAGGCAGCCCCGCAAGGACGGCGAGCCACCAGCCGACAGCAAACCGCCAGCGAGCGATCCGCTTGAACAAACTGGCGACGCCCGGCCTTCCGTCTGCCGCCCAGGTCACGAACAGGGCAGAGGGGAGGAGGGCAAACATCGTCAACATCAAGCCGACGGTTTCGTCCGGTGGGACTGGCAGTCGGTCGAGAAGTGGGCCACCTGGGATCACCCGATGGACCGCAAGAGCCACCAGCGACATGACGGGATAGGCGATCCCGAAGGCCATGATCAGGAATGCGGTGACCGGGCGGCGAGTCACGAAGGCCCGGATGCCGGCGTTAGTGGTCGTAGTGCTGCGATTAGTCATAGTGGTGACTCCTTACCGATGTGAGCCAGCGGGGCTGCTTCCAATGTGTTGCAATAGGCCTGCGCTGGCCACGCAGTAGCTCGCACATCACTCAGACACTTCGTTGTGCCGAGTCTCCTCACATAGCCCGCTCTTCAACGGGTTCCGGGCGCAACGGGTGGGCGAGATGGCCCGGTCCCAGGCGATCCGTGCCGCGACAGGCGAGATTCCTGCCCCGGTCGGTGGTAAACACTGCTGGGCCGCTTTTGTTGCTGTCAGCATAGGATCTTGATCTTGGTTGGTGACCGGTGCTCTACCCAGTCCAAACGCCTTTTGCGTTTGTCGAAGGGACAGAATTTGAACCCTGTGACCTCTGGGTTGATGAGCTGACGAATATCTAGTGCCACGAGCCCGTCATCCTGCGCCAAGCGTCTTCTTGCTGGGCAGGTATCCCGAGACGAGATAGAGCAAGCCTGCCATGCGTTCTTCCATATCAAGCTTTCCCGTTCGATTTTCCAGGAATCGCCAGGGACGCGCATCCAATGGAGCACTCGATGCTGGCAACAAGGTCTGAGTAAGTAGACGGAGCAGCGGGTTCAGTAGTCTGCCTTGTCGCGAGTTTGAGAGCTTGGCCCCGAATGCCACGATGCGACCCTCCTTTTTGAGATGGGCAAGCAGGTGATCTAGGGCTTCGGGCGAGGTGAGCACCTCGTGCGCCGCGAACAGCAGCAGTCCGTCGAAGGTACCGGGGAGGGCGATGGTTTGCGCTGGCCCAACAACAACGTGAACGTTGTTCCATCCCTCTTGCTCAATCCGTTTGTTAGCTATCGCCGCCAGATTTGGACTGATTTCCACTCCCACTACTTCTCCCTCGGGTCCGACGGCTTGGACGAGTAAAGGGAAGCTGGCTCCTGTTCCGCACCCAACATCGAGGACTCGGCTCCCAGGCTCTAACCCGAGATGTCTCACCGCGACTTCTCGTAGAGGCCGAATGAAGGAAGCCAAAAAATCCGGATAACGGGAAAGTAACCAGGTATAGCGAGGAATGGGAGAGGGAGGGGCATCCTCCTGCCGTGTGTTCATCTCTTTCTATATATTGATCGATCTACGTCAGCAGCAGCGCTGAGGGCGGAGCTCACCGTTCCGCGCTGCGGCGCCACATCGTGATGAACGCCACCACCAGAAAAACCGCGAGAAGCAACGTGCCAGGTAGAAGGATCTGGCCAGCCTGAGCCGAGAACCCGGTGTGTGCAGTCACCGTGCCGCCGGCGACGATTGCGGTACCGGCGAGCACACCGATCCAGCCCAGCCATTTGGGGTACCGGCGATCGAATGCCATCGACAGGCCGAGGGTCAATATTGTGATGCCCTGAATGAGTTGGAAGAAGCCGCCCAGCCCTTTCTCGGTCCACCGCACGCTCTCGGCCACCTGAAACGCTGCTGCTTGTTCCGCCGGGTTGATCGCGCCAATCCAGGCGTCGATCGCTGCCTTCAGCGTGACACCATCCACAGCCATCTGCACCGCGAATACAGCCGCGACCAACACCGCTGTCACGGTGCCGACTGTCCCGAGCGCGCCCGGGAAGCCTGACTGGCGGGCAAGGGATCGACCGAGCGCGATCAAACCCAGAACGATGAACAAGGTTCCGGCGAACTGACCAATGTGTACCGCCGTCCAGATATCCGAGATGGCGTACTCTCGGAACACTGCCGCCGAATCATTCGGATCGACCCTATGCGGATGCAGCCGATCCATAATGATCTGCAGGACAACCCCAAGCGCCCCCAAAGCTGCGCCCAGCCGGAGCAGCGACCTGTCAATGCTGATCGGAGGCTCACCGCCCGGACGGGTGGGTTCATGCTGATCGCCGGTGCTCGTTACCGCCGTTGCCGGCGATGTCGAATTCTCTGGCTGCTGGATGCTCATGTCTGAGTCCCTCTCTGGCGAGATATTGCTTTGGTGGGCCGGGCATGTGACCCAGATGTTGATGGCAACGCTCGGTCGATAGCTTGATTCTTCTCCGGGGCTCTGCTCTGCGGTTAGCTCGCACGCGTAATGCTCGTCGCGCTTTTGAGTCTGGAGCCATCGAATCAATGGCGGCATTCTTTAGCATCCGGCGATGAAAGGAGCGGCGACACTCGACGAGGCGGCTGTCTCTGCTGCAATCCTTGTCTGGACAGTGGCCCACTCGGTGATCTTGGCGTGGCCTCATAGGCCCCAATGTCAGTCTGCCCGGCATGATCATCTGCCATGCCTCTATCGACGGTAGCCCCGGTTCCTGCTCGCCGAGTTCACCGATGAGAACTATCAAGTTGTGTGGTGGGTCATGGCCAAGCTCTGCGTTGTCGTTGCGGTTCTCGTTGTACTTGTCGCGGGCCCGGAAGGGCTAGTCAGAAGCATTCCTCGACGTAGCGCCGAACCCGAACCGAGCACGCCGCCCTCGTGATCATGAGGTGGACGGGCATGGCGACGGCCAGCGTGACGTGCACCCTCGGATCTGATCAGTCGGGAGGCTCTCAGCCATTGGTGGGAGTGCTCGCCGTCAGTTGACACGCGGAGCCAGTGCGGGTACTCGTACGGTGTGAAGATCATCAAGCTGGCCTGGGTTGGTACTCGTACGGAGAATTTCCAATCGACCGTTGACTTTTTTCGAGATGTCCTGGGCCTTCGATCGGCACTCGACCTTCCCGGGTTCCGTGTGTTGAAGTTGCCGGACGGTAGCAAGGTGGAGGTCTTTGGACCCGACAGCGACATCAATCGTCACTTCACGACGGGCCCGGTTGCAGGCTTCCTTGTTGACGATGTCAGAGCAGCCGCCAGTGAGCTTCGGTCCAACCGGATTGAAATTCTCCTTACTGAGCAGGACGAAAGCGGTAATGCCTGGGTGCACTTCCGTGCGCCGGACGGCAACATCTATGAGTTCACGCAAGATCCTGGCGTTTCGCGGCCGCATTAGGAAGCGTCCACGTGCCTTGTTAAATTGCACAGAAGGCCCCTATCGGAGGGAGCGTTCCTGGCCGACGCCGACCAATGCCCGAGGGGGTGGGAGGAGCGATCGGAAGTGCGCCATGCCGCGCCTGGGGTGTTGTCGCCCACCATTGAATGACGGGCCGCTTGAGCCCTGGCGCACAGGCTGATGACCGGCCTCCGGCACGACCGCATGGGAGGGAGGTATGGAGGAGCTCTCGATTCGTACGCCTGATCAGCGGCTCCGGGTGTTTGTCAGTTCGACTTTGGCTGAGTTGGCCGACGAGCGTGGTGCCGTACACGAGGCGATCGAACGACTCCAACTGACTCCGGTGATGTTCGAGCTTGGCGCGCGCCCGCACCCGCCCCGCAACCTTTACCGGGCCTACCTTGAACAGAGCCACATTTTCGTCGGCATCTACTGGCAACGCTAGGGTCGCCCCAGGGGTGACATTGTCCGGCTTGCAGGATGAATACCTCTTGTCGAACGGGATGCCGCGGCTGCTTTATGTGAAAACTCCGGTCCAAGAGCGGGAGCCGCGTTTGGGTCAGCTTCTAAAACGGATTCAAGGCGACGATACGGCTTCTTACAAGTCGTTTCGGACTCCTGATGAGCTTGCACGTCTGGTGGCTGCCGATTTGGCGGTGCTGTTGAGTGAGCGGTTCACAAGCAGACGGCCGCCGACCGGGGTTCATTGCTTGGCTGATGCGGTGGTGTAGCGGGCCGGGTCGGCGTCGAAGGTGGCGGCGCACTGCGCGGAGCAGAAGTAGTAGGTCACACCGTCGACTTCGCGGCTGTCGACGGCCGTCTCGGGGTTGATGGTCATGCCGCAGATAGCGTCGACGGT